>DATDKO010000035.1:0-13597 GCA_036519935.1 Rubrobacter sp.
GGGATCACTCCACGGACCTTGCGGTGCTTGATGTAGAGGGCCTCGACGTCGAGCCCGCGACGCACGCGGAAGGTGAAGCCCGGGTCGGCCAGATCTCGCTGGCCGTGGGCAGCCACTCCCGCGGCGAAGGACCGAGGGCCACCCTGGGGGTGGTTAGCGCCGTCGGAGGCCCGGTCCGTACCAGGCGGGGACCGAGGCTGGAACGTTACATCCAGACCGACGCGACGCCGTACCCCGGTTTCTCGGGAGGACCACTCATCGACGTGCGGGGGAACGTACTGGGCATCCTGGTCTCGGGCTGGGGACGCGGCGCGGCGTTCGCCATACCTGCCGACTTAGCCTGGCGTACCGCGGGGACGCTCTCGGAGCGGGGCTCCGTCAAACGTGGATACCTCGGCATCCTGAGCCAGCCGGTGCGCCTCCCCGACGGTCAGCGGCTCGGCCTCAGGCAGAAGGGCGGACTGCTGGTCGTAGGCGTGGAGGACGGGAGTCCCGCAGGGCGTGCTGGCCTCATCGTAGGCGACATCCTGGCGACGCTGGACGGACAGCCCGTCGAGGACACTGACGATCTGCTGGTGCTGCTTGCAGGAGACAGGGTCGGGAGTTCTGTACCCATCGGGCTCGTGCGCGGCGGTGAGCTCGCGGAGATCGAGATCACCGTGGGCGAGCGCGGTTAGGAGTTCGGGAGATGGCCGAAGTATCCGGAGATTCCTCCTCTGCCCTGGCCGGCGTGCGGATGATAGAGGACGCACAGAGGAGCCTCGTACAGGTGCGCAGTAGCGGCCGGGGTATCGGCGCGGGTGTGATCTGGCCCGGCGACGGCCTCGTCCTGACGAACCATCATGTGATCTCAGGAAGACGCCGGAGAGGCAATATCAGGGTGGCCCTACACGACGGCCGGACGCTCGACGCTGATGTAGTAAAGAGTGGCCGTAACCTTGACCTCGCGCTGCTCAGGTTGGAGGGCGACCACGGAGACTTGCCGGCTGCTCCCGTCGGGGACTCGGACGCCCTGCGTGTTGGCGAACTAGTCTACGCTATCGGGCATCCCTGGGGCAGTGTCGGGGCCGTGAGCGCCGGCATCGTTGGCGGTGTTGGCGAGCTTCGCGGACCCGGCCGGGGTTTCTCCGCGCGCTACGTGAGGTCGGACGTCGCCCTCGCGCCAGGAAACTCGGGCGGGCCGCTCCTGAACGCAAGGGGTGAGGTCGTCGCCATCAACGCCATGATATTCGGCCTTATGGCACTCTCTATCCCAAGCAAGGCGGCGAAAGCCTGGGTCGCCGGCGAACGCCGTCCGAGGCTAGGTATCAGGGTCTTGCCCGTCGAGCTTCCGGCATTTTTGCGCCGGGAAGCCGGCACTGCCGGGATCGTGATCGCCGGCGTCGAGACCGGTGGCGCCGCCGACAGGGCCGGCCTGCTGGTCGGCGATGTCTTGCTCGCCATCGCCGGGAAGCCGCTCGGGGAGGCAGGGACCTTGTTGGAGACCGTGGCGCACGCCGGTGATGTCGTCTCCTTGCGGGTCATGCGCGGCGGTAAAATCATGGTCATGGAAGTGCGCCTGGAAGAGTCGGGACGCGCCGCATGACGCCTACGCGGGTGTTCGTCGTGGCCCCGACGCCAACCATGCGGGCGGGGCTGCGTTCGATGCTCGCGGCCGTCGAGGCCGCCGACTTGCGGGTGGTCGGCGAGGCCGGGCTGTCCGCCGGGCCCGTTCCCCCGCTCTCCGGTGCCGACGTGGTGCTCGTCGCTGCCGAGGAGTTGCTCGAAGAGACCGCGCTCTCTGTTTCGGAAGACGGTACGCAGTCGCTACTGCTGCTCTCGGAGGACGAGGGCACGGCGTCCAGGCTGCGCACTCTGTCTCTAAGGGGTTGGGGCGTCGTGCCGCCTGACGCCCCGTCGGAGGAGCTGGGTGCCGCTGTCGCCGCGGTGGCCCAGGGCCTGACCGTGCTCCCGAAGGCCCTGGCCGAGCGGTTGGTCGACGAGCCTGCTGCGGCAGTCCAAGAGCTCTCGGAGCCACTGACCGCGCGTGAGAGCGAGGTGCTCGGCCTGCTCGGTCGTGGGCTGTCCAACAAGATGATCGCGCGCGAGCTACACATCAGCGAACATACCGTCAAGTTCCATATCTCCTCGATCTACTCCAAGCTCGGGGTGAGCAACCGCGCCGAGGCGGTCAGCCAGGGCGCGCGTCACGGTCTGATCTCGCTTTAATAGAGCATTTCAGCACGCTCAGGCCTGCGGCCTTCGCTTTTCAGCACTTCAGCTTGTCAGCTTGTTGCATTGGCTGATCATCGGTCGCTCGTAGGAGAATGCGTGAGTGGCAGAGGATCGGTGCCTGTGCAAGCTGCTTTGAGCGATCCATCGCTAACGCGTATTTGCTACTCCCGGTATAGAATGGAGTCGGCCATGCGGGGTGGTGGAAGGCAGGGTAACCTCGGACTCTCCTATGAAAGCGGCGATTCTACCTGTTCTGGCACTCCTCTTCTTCTTTGTTGGATGCGAGGAAGCTCAGGATACTGGGAAGTCGCACTCTGAGGGCGGGAATAGACAGCCTGAATCTGTAATTCACCAGGAGCCTACACGGGTGATCGTCACCAGCGACGACGCCTCGCTCCCTGAGGGTTGCCACCCACGCCAGGTGGCCGGGCTCGTAATCTCCTTCGTCAATGCTTTCAACAGCGGGGATCAGGCGAGCCTGTCCCGCATCTTCTTCCTGTCCGAGGGTCCCAGTCCTCCTGATTTCGCGGAGAGGAGCTACGATCCGTGGTCCTGGTACACCGTAAGCGAGGTCGACACAGAAGGCAGAATAGAGAGCGGCTACGTTACCTACGACCAGGGCGAACTGCTCCGGTACTTCGCCAAGAGACACAGAAAGGGAGAGCAACTGAGGCTGCTGAAGATCAGCCTGACGCAGACGGGTCTGCTCGGCAAAGATGACAACGTTGGCTTCGTCTACGTCCTCAACCGGACCGCCAGGGACCTCGAACCTGGCCTCGGTGGACCGGCGCGCATAGCCTCGGGCCAGGGTGCTATCAACTGCACGAACCGCCGCATCTTCGCCTGGCGCATGGATATGAAGGCCGAAGATAAGCGTACAGCCCGCGAAGCCTCCAACTGGCTGTGTACCGACCCGCCCGGTTGGAAACCGGGCAAAGCCGTTGTCGCGTGTGCATGAATATGAGGTATCAGGTAGAGAGCCAAGGGCGAGGCGCCGTAGCTGCCCTGGAGTGCGTCCCACACTTCCTGTAGCCTTTTGTACTAGTGAGCTTCTCGGTGACCTGGCAAGATCAAATGCAGATCTCCGAACTCGTGCCAGAGGTAGCGTCTTTTCAAGGCTTCGGAGTAGGCGACTTCGAGATGCTCCGTGCCGGAGGTGGCAAGTGGGCATTCCGATACGCTTCCGACGAGCGCCTCCAGCATCGACAGATGGGTGGAGCGAGGTTCGTGTAGCCCCGTCAGCATCGCGTCAACGGACCGTATGCCGCGCTCCGGGGTTATGAAGACATCGGTCCAGCCCTCGCCTGGATGGGTCGAACCGTCCCTATCGGTGACCGTCTCGAGGGCACGCACGACTGTGGTCCCGACGGCGACCACCCTGCGTCCTGCCGTGCGGGCCGCGTTGATCGCGGCTGCGGTCTCAGGAGGGACGCGGTAGAACTCCTCATATGGCGGCTCGTCGTCTTCCAGGCTCGCTACGCCCGTGTGCAATATTAGCGGCACGACCCTGACCCCATTCGCGACGAGGCGAGTGATCAGCTCCGGGGTAAAAGCCCTTCCCGCAGAGGGCATCTCGGCGCTACCTACCTCGGTGGTGTAGACCGTCTGGTAGTAGACCGCTGGCCAGCTCTCCCTGACATAGCGGTACTTGATGGGTGACCCGTTACGGTCCAGATAATCATTAAAGTTCACAGGCAGGTTCAGGGTGGAGATCCAGAGCCGGTTGGGCTTTTCGTCGTGCTGTCGCTTCTCCGATAGATAGGGGGTATGCAGGACCATGCTGGCGCCCTCCGGGAGTGACACGACTTCACCAGACTCACCGTCTAGCACAGGTTCATCGCCGGAGGATGATCTCAACTCGACGACCCAAAGGTCCGCCGGCAGGTGGGTCGAGAGGTGCACGGTGAGGGGTGTGCCGTCCCTACGCTCGGCGGGGAGCGCGGCGTTCATGGTGCCGCTGGTGTTGACGACTAGGGTGTCGCCAGCTCCGAGGAACTCGGGGAGGTCGCCGAACCTGGAGTGGACGACGCTGTCGTCGTCCAGGTAGGAGACCATCAGGCGGACTTCGTCGCGGCGCAGTCCTCTTGCCTCAGGCGGCTCGCCGGCCTCCAGCTCCTTAGGCAGCTGGAAATGGAGTGGGGATCTGGCCTCAGGATAGTCGGGAAGAGTTTCTATGGTTTCCAAAACTTCTGCAATAGTGTTGGACAATTTGGCCTACTCCTTCTATGAGTCCGCGGTGGTTGTTCCCACCCTCGCGGCCAGCTCGCGGGCCTCGTAGCGTCCACTCGGCAGGTCGCCCGTCAGGAGCTCCATGAATCCGGGCACGCTCTCTTCCGGGAGCGGTCGGTCGCTTATGTCCTCCTCGGGGAAAGCTTCCTGGTGCATCTGGGTCCTCATGTCGCCGGGGTCTACGCGGTAGATGCGCAGCCCGGGGTTCTCGGCCGCGAGGATGTTTGAGAGCTGTTCCAGTGCGGCTTTGCTCGACCCGTATCCGCCCCAGCCTTCGTACGGCTCGACAGCGGCATCGCTCGTGACGTTGATAATGCGCGCTCCCATTTTCAAGTCGGTGCTGAGTGCCTGGATGAGCGCGAGGGGTGAGAGCACATTGTTACGGTAGACCTGTTCGAACTCGTCTAGCGGGTAGTCGAGCAACTCCGGCTGGGGGCTCGGGCCGAGGACGCTGGCGTTGTTGACAAGCGCGTCAACGCCGCCGACCTCGCGTGCCGCTTCAGCGAGACCTCCTCGATGTTCCGGGTCGGTGACGTCGCCTGGGATGGCGATTACGCGCGTGTATCTGGATAGCTCCGCGCGGGCGCTCTCCAGGGCTTCCTCGCCACGGGCGTCGATGATCAGGTTCCATCCGTCTTCGGCCAGAGTGCGGGCGAGCGCCAGGCCGAGGCCGCGGGAGGCGCCTGTGATGATCGCCGTGCGGTCCGATGATTCTACGGTCATTTCGTATGCCTCCTGATTTTGTTTGAATACAATGTATCGCTGTGTCCGACGCCGGGAAACGTCAGGAGGGACGGTTTTCGGCCTGTACTTTGGTACAGCACGGCGTCAGGTTACAGGATTTGAAGGGATTGTCCCCGTTGCCGAGGACACCTACTCCACGATCTCATTGCTCAGCTGTTGTGAAATGGTTCCGCGGGTTAGGGGGCCTCGACGAGCCCGCGGCGGATGGCGATCCTGGCCGCTTCGGTACGGTTCTGGGCTTCGAGCTTGGCGAGGATGGAGCCAACGTGGAACTTGACCGTTCTTTCCGAGATAAAGAGTCGACCTGCGATCTCGGCATTCTTCAGGCCGCGGGCGAGGAGCGCGAGCACCTCGAGTTCCCTGGATGTGAGGCGGCGGTTCGAAGGGACGTTCTCCTCACCCTCTATACGCTCGAGGAGCCTGTCTGCGACGGCTGGCTCGAGGAGGGACCCTCCGGCCTGGACGGTGCGGATGGCGCCGAAGATCTCCTTTCGGGACGCACCCTTGAGCAGGTAACCGCGGGCGCCCGCGCGTAGAGAGCCGAGTATGCGAGCGTCCGTGTCGTAGGCCGTGAAGACGACGGTGCGTGCGCGAGAGCCAGCATCGCGGAGCCTCTCCAGGGCCTCGACGCCGTCGGTCCCAGGCATCTCCAGATCCAGGAGTATCACATCAGGGTCCAGGCTCCGTGCCAGTCTTACGACTTCGTCCCCGTCTGCGGCCTCGCCCACCACCTCGAAGTCAGGCTGGGTGCCGAGCACGGCGACGAGGCCCTCGCGCAGCATCGGGTGGTCGTCTGCGACGAGGAGCCTTACCTTATCCACCCTGGAGTCCTTCGAGCGGAACGGTAACTTCGACGCGCGTACCCTCACCGGGGCTGCTCTCCGTCTCCAGAGAGCCGCCGAGCATCTCGACCCTCTCCCTCATGCCGACGATGCCATGCCGATCATCCCCCACGCTGGAAGGGTCGAAACCGTGGCCGTCGTCCCTTACGATGAGTTGCACCGCCTCCGGTGTGGCCACGAGCCTGACCGTTACGCGGCTTGCGCCGGCGTGGCTGGCGATGTTGGTCAGAGCTTCCTGGCAGACGCGGTAGAGGGCGGCCTCGACTCGCGGCGGGAGCGGGCGACTGCCGTTCACAGTTCTGAATCTCGTGGCCACAGCCGTCTCTGCTTCCCAGCGGTCGACGAGGGTCTTTAGCGCCTCGGGGAGGGAGCGGCCTTCGAGCGGGGCGGCGCGAAGGTCGAGGACCGAACGACGCGCCTCATCGAGGTTGGAACGGGTGAGCGAGAGGGCGCGCCGCAGCGGTTCGCGGGCGCGCTCCGCGCCGGATTCGTCGTCGAGTAAGGCTTCGGCCGACTCGAGCTGGAGTCCCGTGGCAGTAAGCCCCTGGGCGAGGGTGTCGTGGATCTCACGCGCCAGGCGGTTGCGCTCCTCGACGGCGCCCAGCCTGGCGCTGCGGTCGAAGAGCCGGGCCCGCTCGACGGCGATCGCTAACAGGTCGCCTATGGTGGACAGAAGCTGCAGGTCTTCTGGCGAGAGGCCTCGCCACTGTGGGCTCGCGACGTTCATTACGCCAAGCTTCTTCTCCCCGGCGTAGAGGGGGATACTGGCGTGGTAACGTAGACCGCCGGTGCCGTCGACCAGGCCGTCAAGACGGCTGCAAGTGAGGACGTTGACGTTGGCAGCGCCTTCCAGGTCGCCCCTCTTGTAAGTGTCCAGGCAATAGCAATAGCCCGAGCCGTCCATGCGGCTCGGGTCGTCCGCCAGGGCAGGAGGGAGGTTGCGGGCCGCGGCCAGGTAGGGCTCGGGAGAAGAGTCGTCTATGAGCCAGATCCAGGCTGTACGCAATCCCAGTAGCTCGGCCACCTGCGACAGCGTGAACCCGAGGGCTTCGCCAAGTTCGACAGAGCGGTTGAGCTCGCGCGCGATCTCGTTGAGCACCGAGAGCTCGTGGTTGCGTCTCTCCAGGTCCTGTTTTTCCCAAGTGCTCGGCCCAGACAACGTCGCTTCTCCAGCCTCTTCGCGCTTGAATGATTCTATCAGCGTGTACGCTAGGCTCTCTCTATCTGCGCCTCGCACATTCGGCAATAGGCGAAGACAAAGAGCTGACAAGCCGAAATGCTTGCAAAGAGGTTCATCCTCTTTGCAACCGAGGCCCTGCTCTACTTCAGCCTGTTCCTGACCCGGCGTCGCCTGAGGACGTAGGCGAGGAACACCAGCGCGACAAGTCCTATGGCGCCGTAGCCGAAGGATCTCATGACTGCGAGCAGCTCCTCCCAATACTGGCCGAAGACATACCCGACCAGCGAGTAGGACACGGCCCACACGACCGCAGCTACCAGGTTATAGGGGAGAAACCGGTAGTATTTCATTCTGGTAACCCCGGCGAAGAGTGGGGTCATGCTGCGCAGACCCGGTCCGAAGCGCCCGACGAAGACGGTCTTTCCGCCGTGCGCCTCGAAGTAGCGTTCCACCCTGTCGAGGCTCTTCTCGTTGACCAGGAAATGGAGGAAACGCATCTTGAGGATACGGTAGATCAGTGGCCGCCCGCCGATGCGCCCGATCCAATACACGGAGTTGTCGGAGATGAAGGCCCCAACGAAGCCGCTTAGCATGACTAGCGGGAGCGCGAGTTGTCCGCCGTTGGCGAACAACCCGCCTGCCAGTAGAACGATGTCTCCCGAAGCAGGGAGGCCGAAGTTGTCCAGGGCCGCACCGAAAAGGATTACCAGGTAGCCGTGGGCTACGAGCAGGTTCGTTACGAAACCCAGTACACCGCTGGGAGAGTTTGGGATGGATCTGATGAAGTCCAGAAGGCTTTCCATGCGCCGGCAGGGTTATACCACGCCGCACGCACCTGCATACGTAACGGTTGACGCGTGCCGGCAGCCCGGCTATCCTGCTTGAGGACAAACTGGGGGTGAAGGGGCCCAGGAAGCCGGTGCGAGTCCGGCACGGTCCCGCCACTGTAACCGGGGAGCGAACCCGAAGAGGCCACCGCCGCAGCGGGAAGGCAGGGTTAGCAAAGAGCCGGGAGTCAGGAGACTGGCCTTTCGCCCGTGACCCCACGCCGGGGCGAGGACCCCGAGAAGGAGGCATTTATGGAGAAGATCCTCGGGCGGAGACACCCTTCGACCCTGCCGCTGTGGAGCTTGCTCGCCCTGGCTCTGTTGCTCCTCGGGTTGTTCGTCCTCCTCTCGGCCAGCGGGGCCCTGCTCGCTCCGCTGCTGGGGCAGGCCGCCGGTCCCTTCGACTACCTGCACGAGTTCGCCCACGACGGGCGACACCTGCTCGGCGTTCCCTGCCACTAGGGCCACCCGTGGTCTCGGCCTACCTGCGCCGCGGCATGGCCGCCGGGCTGCTCGCCGGCCTCCTCGCCGGCCTCTTCGCCTTCCTCGTCGGGGAGCCTATCCTCGATCGGGCGATCGCGTTTGAGGAGGCGTCGGCAGGCGCCCACCACGAGGAGGTCTTCTCCCGCCCGACCCAGAAGGTCGGCCTGTTTTTCGCCACGGGACTCTTCGGGGTAACTGTAGGTGGGGTGTTCGGTATCGGCTACGCCTTCTTTCGCGAACGTCTGGCCGCTGGCAGCGATTTCAAGCGCAGCATTTCCCTGGCCGGTGCCATCTTCGCGGGGGCGTTCTTGATCCCCTTCCTCAAGTATCCGGCCAACCCGCCATCCGTCGGCGACCCCTCCACCATAAGGGAGCGCACCGCGGCCTACTTCACGCTCGTCGCCCTCTCGCTCCTCGCCATCCTCCTTGCCTGGCTCGCCGCAAGGACGCTCAGGTCACACGGTGTCGGCGCTTCGCGACGCCGTCTGACGGTCGGCGCTGGTCTGGTCGTCGTCGTTAGCGTGCTGTTCTTGCTCTTGCCTGCAGCGCCATCTGCCGGTGGGTTTCCGTCAGGGACGCTCTGGGCTTTCAGGCTCTCCTCTTTCTGTACCCAGCTGGCCTTTTGGGTTGGGCTCGGACTACTCTTCGGGGCGCTGTGCGAGCGTGCCAGGAGGAAGGGCGTGGCGGCTTGAGCGGCGCCCTACTCGTCGCAGGGACCCACTCCGACGCAGGGAAGAGCGTCGTCGTGGCTGGCATCTGCCGCTGGCTGGCGCGCGAGGGTGTAAGCGTCGCGCCGTTCAAGGCCCAGAACATGGCCCTCAACTCCTTTGTGACGCGGGAGGGCGCTGAGATCGGACGAGCCCAGGCCTCCCAGGCCGCCGCGGCGATGGTCGAGCCCGAGGTGGCCATGAATCCGATCCTGCTCAAGCCCTCTGCCGAACGGACCACGCAGGTCGTCGTGCGCGGCAAGGTACGGGCGAAGGCGAGCGCCATAAGCTACGGGGGAATGAAGAAGTCGCTGATGCCCGTGGTGCTGGAGTCGCTCGAAGAGTTGCGGCGGCGTTTCGACGTTATCGTCTGCGAAGGGGCGGGGAGTCCGGCGGAGATCAACCTGCGGGAGAACGACCTCGCCAACATGGGTCTGGCGCGTGCCGCCGATCTGCCTGTCCTCCTCGTTGGGGACATCGACCGCGGCGGCCTCTTTGCGAGTCTCTACGGGACGCTCTCGCTCCTCTCGCCGGAGGACCAGTCCCTCGTCGCAGGCTTCCTCGTCAACAAGTTCAGGGGCGATCCGGCGGTTCTGGCACCCGGCCTGGAACGGATGACCTCTTTAACAGGCCGCTCGTTTCTCGGGACGCTGCCCTGGATCCCTGGTCTCGGCCTCGACGGGGAAGACTCCCTGGCCCTCGAGACCCCACGCCCCGTGAAGCCTCCGCTGGCCCGCGACGTGCTAAGCGTCGCCGTCGCCCGCCTCGGGCGCATCAGCAACTTCACCGACTTCGATGCCCTGGCCCATGAGCCCGGCGTCTCCGTGCGCTTTACCGGCTCGGCGGAAGAGATACTTGATGCTGACCTCGCCGTCCTCCCAGGAACGAAAGCGACGGTCGAGGACCTGAAACTGCTCCGCTCACGCGGAATTGACCATGCCTTCGCCGAAAGGGCGAAGCGTGCCCTGCCCACGCTGGGCATCTGCGGCGGCTACCAGATGCTCGGCAGGCGCATCGAAGACGGCGTGGAGAGCGGCGTGATAGAAGCCGCCGGCCTCGGCCTCCTGCCCGTCGAGACCTCCTTCGAAGTGGAGAAGGTGCTCGGGCGTCCACAAGGATGGGCCCTTGGTTTCGAGGACGCGGAAGTAGCAGGGTATGAGATCCACCACGGAAGAGTCAGGCGAGAAGGAGGCGACCCTCTCTTCGATACCGTCGAAGGCAGCGAGGGCTGCCGATCAGGAAAGACGCTCGGCACGTCCTGGCACGGCATCCTAGAGTCAGACGGCTTCCGTCGCGCCCTGTTGCTGTGGGTGACCGAAGAACGCGGCCTCGACTGGAGGCCGGGTGAAGAGTCGTTCGCCGCCGCCCGCGAAGCGCAACTGGAGAAACTCGGCGATCTCGTGGCGGATCACGTGGACCGCGACGCTGTGATGCGCTTGATAGACGAGGGGCGGCCCTCGGGGCTGCCCGTTGTCAGAGGTCAGCTTGTCAGCAATTCAGCCGGTCAGCAAACCCCAGATGGCGGTACGCAGAGCGGAAAAGGGTTGCCTACGGCCCACGACGAAGCTTGGGATACCCCTCCCCTTGCTTTGACGATGCCGGGCACCGCCGACCCGCGGAGCAAGAGCTGATGGCTGACAGGCTGATAGCTGACGGCGCAGCAGAGGCCGGCCGGCTTCTGTTGCTCACAACCGCAGACACAGAGATCCTGGCCGCTGCCAAGGCTTCGGAGCGTCTACCCGAAGGTTTCCCGAAGCTCTTGTGCGCCAACCCTGTTACGCTGGATGACCCCGCGGCGTTCTTCGAGAGGGAGCTGCCTGGGGCCGAGGCCGTCCTGGTGCGGCTGCTCGGCGGACGGAGGGCCTGGCCAGAGGGACTCGAGGAGTTGCGGCGGCGGTGCCTGCGGCTGAGGGTTCCGCTGCTCGCCTTCGGCGGGGAGGCCGAGCCGGACGCGGAGCTGGCCGCGTTCTCGACCGGTCCTTCGGGGACAGTGCTGGAGGCTTTCGAGTACCTGCGTCACGGCGGCGTCCGTAATACCGAGAACCTGCTCCGCTTCGTTGCCGACACCGTTCTTATGGAAGGCTACGGCTTCGAGCCTGCGTCGCCGCTGCCCGAGGTGGGTGTCTACCATCCGGGGTTGCCCGAGGGCTCTACTGGCGAAGAACTGCTCGCGAGGCACGATCCGGCGCGGCCTACAGTTGGCGTTATCTTCTACCGCGCGCACTGGATGAGCGGGAACACGGACTTCGTGGATGCGCTCGTCGAGGCGCTGGATGCCGCCGGGACCGACGCCTTGCCTGTCTACTGCTACTCGTTGCGGGCAGGTACTGACGGACGGGTGCAGGGGCTGGAGCTCCTGAAAGACAGAGTAGATTGCCTCGTCACCACCGTCCTCGCCGGTGGTGGGTCCAACGCGGCGGACGCCAGGAGATCCGGCTCTCCCGAGGAGTGGCTGGAGTGGGATGTCCCGGCACTCGAAGAGCTTGGCGTCCCCGTCATACAGGGCATCTGCACGACCTCGACGCGGGAGGCCTGGCTCGCCTCGGACGCCGGCCTCTCCCCGCTCGACACAGCCTGGCAGGTGGCCATACCTGAATTCGACGGGCGCATCATCGGGGTTCCCTTCTCGTTCAAGGAACGCCTCGGCGAAGCTTCGCCCGTCGGCGCCCCGCTCACCCTCTACAAAGCCGCCCCCGAACGCACCGCGCGCCTCGCCGGACTAGCGGCGCGATTCGCCAGACTCGGGCGTATCCCGAACTCGGAGAAGAGAGTCGCCGTTCTGCTCTCCAACTACCCGACCAAGCACTCGCGGGTAGGTAACGCTGTGGGACTGGATACACCGGTGAGCGCTATCAGGTTGCTGGACGCAATGCGGGAGGCGGGCTATACGGTAGAGGGTGCGCCAGAGAGAGGTGACGAACTCATCCACTCGCTCATCGCCGCTGGGGGCCATGATCTCGAGTTCCTGACCGGGGACCAGCTCGGGAACGCTGCCGGACGCCTGGGTGCGAAACGCTACGCTGAGTGGTTCGGCCGGCTGCCTGAGGACCTGAGGAGCGACGTCGAGGAGCACTGGGGGAGGCCGCCGGGGGATCTGTACGTTGATGGCGACGAGTTCGTCGTGGCGGGACTCTCTTTCGGAAACCTCTTCGTGGGTATCCAGCCGCCGAGGGGTTTCGGGGAGAACCCGATCGCGATCTACCACGACCCCGACCTCCCGCCGACGCACCACTACCTCGCTGCCTACTGGTGGATGATCGAGGAGTTCGGTGCTGACGCGATAGTCCACCTCGGCAAGCATGGGACGCTGGAATGGCTGCCTGGCAAATCTCTTGGCCTCTCCCCCTCGTGCGCCCCCGATGCCGCCCTGCACGACGTGCCGCTCTTCTATCCCTTTGTCGTAAACGACCCTGGTGAGGGGACGCAGGCCAAAAGAAGGGCGCACGCGACCGTCGTCGACCATCTGATCCCACCCATGACTCGTGCCGAGACATACGACGATCTGGCGAAGCTCGAGCAACTCCTTGACGAGTATTACCAGGTGGAGACGCTCGACCCCTCGAAGTTGCCTGCGATAAGGGTCAGGATCTGGGAGACCCTCCGTAATGCGGAGCTCCACCGCGACCTCGGCGTCGAGGAGCAGCCCGAGGAGTTCTCGGATTTCCTCACACACGTCGACGGATACCTCTGTGAGATCAAAGACCTGCCTATAAGGGGCGGCCTGCACGTCCTCGGCGAGACGCCCGAGGGTGAGTCCCTGCGCCACCTCCTCGCCTCGATCCTACGCCTCGGCGCCGGTGAAGTACCTGGTTTGCGCCGCGCCGCATGCGCCGCCTTCGGTCTCGACGAGAGAGTTCTTGCAGAGAACGGCGGCACGAAGGTCGAGGCTCCGCCCGGGCTCGTCGAGCGCTTCCCCGGTACAGTGGTAACGGCTTCCGATCTCCTCGACAGGCTGGAGGAGGTGCAGCAGGCCCTGCTCCGCGGGATGGAGGAGCGTGGCTGGGACGCTGACTCTGCAGGTACGGTGTGCGAGAAAACTCTGGGCGTCGCCGACGCCGGCGTGGAGAGTTCGTTGCGCATTGCGGCCGAGGAGGTAGTTCCGCGCCTGATGCGTACGCCCGAGGAGATGGGGAACCTGCTCTCCGGGCTGGAGGGAGGATACGTGCCCGCGGGACCTTCCGGTTCCCCGACGCGCGGCCTGATCAACGTGCTCCCCACAGGGCGCAACTTCTACTCCGTGGATCCGAAAGCCCTGCCGAGCGCGCTCTCGTGGGAAGTCGGACAGGGGCTCGCGGACGACCTGCTGCGGCGCTATCTCGAAGAAGAGGGCCATTATCCGGAGACGGTCGGCATCGTGGTATGGGGGACGGC
>DATDKO010000036.1:0-7742 GCA_036519935.1 Rubrobacter sp.
CCTGGAGTTCGTCCTCGCGCTCCGGCGCGCCGGTGTCGGCCTCTTCGTTGTAGACGAGGCTCACTGTATCTCGGAGTGGGGCCACAACTTCCGCCCAGATTACCTGTTCTTGCCTCGTGCGGTGAGGGATCTGGGTAACCCTCCCGTCCTCGCCCTTACGGCCACGGCGACTCCGCGCGTGCGGCAAGACATCCTGGTATCCCTGAAGATGCGCTCGCCTGAGGTGGTCGTGACGAGCTTCAATCGCCCGAACCTGACCTACAGGGTCATCCCCGCGAAGGAGAAGAAACACAAGCTGCCACGCATACTCGACGTCATACGCTCAACCCCGCCGCCAGGGATCGTCTACGCCACCACGCGCAAGGAGTGCGAGGAACTCGCCGCCGGCCTGCGCCGTTCCGGGGTCGACGCCGCCGCGTACCACGCCGGGATGGGCTCGGCCGACAGGGCCAACATTCAGGAGCGGTTCATGACAGACGAGCTCGCCGTGGTCGTCGCGACTATCGCTTTCGGGATGGGGGTGGACAAGCCGAACGTCAGGTTCGTCATCCATTCTAGCGTCCCTGGGAGCCTCCCTGCCTACATCCAGGAGTCCGGGCGCGCTGGCAGGGATGGGGAGGGATCCGAGTGCGTCGTACTGTATCGAGGGGCCGACCTCGGCCGGCGCAAGCGGCTGGTTACGCTTGGCACGGCAGGCGAGCGTGAGGTCTCTTCGTTCTTCAGGGCGCTATCTGGGGTGGAGAGCGGTGGAAGGGTCAACGTGCCGCCTGCTTCGCTCTCGGCACTAGGAGGTGTTGACCCCGAGTCGGCCGGCATCGTCATGGGTAGTCTCGAAGAGTCCGGCCTGATCTCTCGCGGCTACGACCTCTGGGCCGAGATCGAGGTGCGCGCCGTCGAAGAGGAGCCGAAAGGCCTGCGCGAGGAGGTGGCCGCGGTGCACGCCGCGCTGCCAGGCTCGGGCTCCGTCGGGCTGCCCGAGCTGGCGCGTAAGGTGGAGTTGCGTCCTGCTGTAGTCCAGGGCGCCATCTACAGGATGATGGTCGACGGTGTGGTAGAGATCATCCCCCGCGGCTCTCTGGTGGACGTGAGGCTCAAGACCTTCTCGCTGGACAACGACAGCCGCAGGAACATCGCAGGCAGGCTCAAGAACCGGGCGAACACGGCCTACGCCCAGATCCGGGACGTAGAGTCTTTTGCCAATCTGAGGACCTGCCGCCGCGAGCACCTACTAAGACACTTCGGAGATATGGAAGAGGTCGCACCCTGCGCCGGCTGCGACGTCTGCCTCGGCGAGACGCAAGAGCACGTGAGGACCGCCGGGTCAGGAACGAGAGTACCTGAAGGGAAGTCACTCGTGCCTACGTTCGCCGGGTTATCCCCTGCGGATGAGGAGCTTCCAGCCATGGACGCGGCGCTTTTCGAGCGGCTGAGGAGCTGGAGAGGTGAGCAAGCAAAGAAGCAGCGGGTACCGGCCTATGTCGTGCTCCACAACTCGCATCTCGAGGAGATCTCCGCCCGCAAACCCGGTACCATCCACGAGCTGGGCGCCATAAAGGGAGTAGGCCTGCGCCGCGCGGCCCGCTACGGGGACGAGATACTCGCCCTGATACGAGGGGAGGAGGCACCGGACACTGCGCCCCCTGCGGAGAACGGCTTCAGAGAGCACCTGGAGGCTGCTGGCACGCTGCTCCGTTCAGGGCGCGGCGCCGATGCGGTGCCTGCGCTAGCCCGTGCTCTGGAGCTCGGCGGCGAGGAGGCGCGCCGCGAGGTAGACGAACTTCTTGGTTCAATGACAGGCGAGTGAAGACTATACGAGGGGAGTCTCTATGAGGTTGGAAGGGAAGAAGATCGCGGTTCTCGTGGCCGAGGGTTTCGAGGACCTCGAGTACTGGGTCACGGTGATGCGCCTGCAGGAGGAGGGGGCCGAGGTCGTTTCCATCGGACCCGACACCGAACCGGTCAGTGGCAAGAACGCGCTGGGTGCGCAGGCCGACACGACAGCGGACGGTGTTGACGCCTCGGAGTTGGACGGCGTCGTGGTGCCGGGTGGTTGGGCCCCTGACAAGCTGAGGCGCTATCCCGACATAACGGACCTCGTCAGGACCGTGCATGACAGGAACAAGACCGTCGGCATCATCTGCCACGGCGGGCTCGTTGCGATCTCCGCCGGCATAGTCGATGGGGCGAGGGCTACGGGCTCGCTAGGGATCAAAGACGACCTCGAGAACGCCGGCGCCACCTGGGTGGACAAGGCGGCGTTCCGCGAGGGCAACCTGGTCTGGGGCCGCGTGGTCCCCGATATCCCCGACTTCTGCCGCGAACTCGTCGCCGCCCTGTCGGAAGGGTAGGGAAGAGGGACGCACACCACCAGACACACCAATGTAGTAACAGGGGTGGCAGGAGGTGATGAGCGTCTAGATAGTCTACCGGTAGGTCGGAGGACGGCGCACTATGAGCTCTTCCTCTGCAACTGAGCCCTGCTCAATGCGCTGCACCTTGAAAAGCTCAGGACCCTTGCTTCGTTTCCATGACTGTTCAGTGCTTTCCTAAATTCCTCACGCGCCTGCTGCTCGGTCCTGTACCAACTTGCGCCACCTCTAGGAGGACCTAACGGCGTACTCACGCGCACGCCGTGCTCACCTCGGATAGCGCTGTCCATCACAACTTCTGGAGCCGCCATCATGGTGAAACCTTCGCGCTGCCTTGGGCTACCTAGAACAAACTGTCCATCTGGATGGATACCTAGCCAGTCCCATCTGCCTGACTGGATCTTTCCCCATAACGTCCAAGCATTCCTGCAGAACTCGATCTTTTCGTAGATTGGTTCAACGCCATATTCGCTCATGGGGCGTCTCCAACTCCCAAAATACAGCTTACTCTCAAGTACAGCTTATCCAACATAGTCAACGAAAGGACACCTTCCATTACTGCCACGCCTGAATCATGCTAGGAGCGCGTGGCAGGCTCCGTAAGCCGATGCTAACACGCTGAGGGAGATCGTCAGGGTGATCAATACCCTCCCCGTAAGAGCCAGCTTGTCCCACATGCCTTTCGCATGTCGCAGCACCTCCCTCAGTTTTACCTCGGCCCGATCTAAGAAGCGTGCGACGTGCAAGACCTCACCGGCTATCATTCCCAATCCCACAAAGAAGGTTACCCAACCAGGCCCCGGAAAAGGCGCTAGGACGAGACTTCCGATTGCTATTGCAATGCCGAAGGCAACATAGCATGCCCTCCTAAGGGTGGATCGGTCACGACCAGCTTGCTGGCGGCGACAATAGCGGTTCCTAAACCGGCGACCAGGCGCACTTTGGCCGAGGAACCGACGCCACTCTTCTATCGAATTCTCCAACGCACTGTCCAAGGAGCCTCCTGAAAGGTTAAGGGTTTTCTCTTATGCCGCGTCAGCTTCTTTCTTAGCGGAGCCGAGCGTAGCCTATCCTCTAGGCTTTATTATGCGGTACAAGTACTCTAGGAGATTTGCGTAACAGGATGACGACAGCCAAGTAACGCCTCGGCCAACATTTCGCAACACTACGGTAACAGAGGCGGCGTCGTCGCCACGGGGCACCACCCGGCTCTCCATTCAGGTCTGAGGGTCTCGTAATGCAGTCGCGAGTGCGACCGGCCAGAGGTCAGTGGCTATCCTCACCACCCACGCGGCCAATACCTGGATCGTCGCGTAGCGCGCCCTCCATTGCCCTCGTAGCAGCGCTCCCAGCCCCGGTATCATATGGCTGTAGGTGTCCAGCGTGATCGACACGCTCGAATGGCCCAGCATCTCGGAGACGATCTTAGGGTGACTCCCCTTGTAAGCAGCAGGGTCGCACAGGTGTGCCTGAGATCGTGGAAGCGTAAGTCGGGCAGCCCAGCCTGCCTCAGGAGCGACTTCCATGTCTTTGAGCACAATGCTAGGGTGCAGGGGATGCGGAAGAAGCACTAGCAGTAGCACTTGCAGAGGCAGCCGGAGAGGCGCTCGGCGCTGCGGATGGTGAGGCCGTTGACGGGGCCGTCGGCGAAGCTGCAGTCGACGATGCGCTCGGTGAGGCGCTTGGGGAGGAGGATCCCGCCACGTCCTCTGGCGTGGTCTTCTGAAGGGTGGTCTCGGGAGGCTGTGTATCCTCGCGCGTGGACTCTGGTCGCGTGTTCTCGTTCGTCGCCGGGACCGTCGACGGAGAGTGTGAGGCTGGCTGTGGAGCATCCAAGAACGCGAAGACGGCGCTCGAGAGAGTGATGGCGACAGCGTACACCCCGACCAGCAAGATCGGAGCGAGCGCCACGGTAAGGGGGTAGTGCGCCCAAGGGTACTCGCCCACCCTGGTGCCCTGCAGGAAAAGATAGGCGGCGAGCCCGCTCACCAGGAGGCAGGGCAGGAGGAACCACCAGCTCAGCAAGAACGTGCTCTCTTCTGGGATTACTCCGATCGCTCCTCCTAGGGCTTGCGCTGGGAATCGATTTTACCAGCGGGGGTGGCGAACCTTACGCTGCGAGGACCGCATTGGCCGGTACATTAGCGCGTAGCCGTACTCTTCGACTTCCGCTACTCGGGACCCCTTGTGGGCTGAGAGGCTGTTCACCATCACCGCCTGCCCCGTCTTCAGCGTCGGGGCGAGCACCCTTTCGAGATAGGCCCCGAATGCTACGTGGGTGGTTGCCCCGTCCATCGTGAGCGACGGACCCATCCCCTCTGTGCTTGGACGCCTCTAGGACGCCTGATGTGCAATGAGCTAAACGAGAAGGTCCGCCAAGTGGTGCAGCGGTCGACCAAGCAGTTCGTTCAGCCTTTGACCGCAAGTGTAAGCGGCGATCTTTGCCGTAAGGCGGCTCAGCAAGTCCTCTAAGGTCTTCGCCCGGTGGCGTTCGAGGAAGAACTGGTCCTTGAGCTGGCAGATCACCCCCTCGATGATCTGACGCTTGCCAGAAGCCCAGCGACGCTCGACCTCCAGGGCGCGCATGCGCCGGTTGAACTGGCTTTGGCTCGGCAGCGCCGGGAAGTAGCCCCGCAAGTGGGAGCGGGCGAAGCGCCAGAAATCTCGCTCGCTTCTGAAGCGGGGCCATTGGGCGAGGACCGCCAGCGTTAGGGCCTCGCTCTCGGAGAGCAGAGGCGGCCGTCCGGGCTTGTGCGGCGGGGACGAGGAGCGGGATTGCTGCCACCAATCGTCCACCAGTACGTACAATGAGACGAGGAAGGAGTCGAGGTCCATCATGCGGCACCGCCTTTTAGTCGAGGTTCGGTGCCAGCATAAGACTTCGGCTCCTTCTCCGTTGTTGGCAATTACGCCTCAGGCGGCTCAGGGGATGCCAATCTCCTCCTCGCAGTTCGCTGCGGTGTCGGTGGTGGGGCCACCGTCGCACTTGTCCTGGCCGTCGCCGCTTTCGATTCCGTCAGCGAAGCTGTCGCCATGCAGGTCGTCGTTGCCCGCATCGCCTAACAGATCGTCGTCGCCGCTCGCGCCGCTGGGGTTGGCGGCACGGTGGTCGCCGATGATCTCGGCATCGTTCCCAGCGCCCCCAGCAATCTTGTCGTCCCCGTCCGCACCGCTGAC
The DNA here is from genome assembly GCA_036519935.1 of Rubrobacter sp. Classification (GTDB taxonomy): domain Bacteria; phylum Actinomycetota; class Rubrobacteria; order Rubrobacterales; family Rubrobacteraceae; genus Rubrobacter_D. The sequence goes on from DATDKO010000036.1 coordinate 5,547, forward strand.
CTGCCCACACCTTGAGGTTGGCTGCTCCTGTTTGCATCTGCGCCTGCTTCTTCTATTGTGAAGGGGCGAAGGAGGAGAGCTTCCGCCCCTTCTGTACATGCGCCGTCGTCATCCTTTTTCCTTTCTTCGGTGGTTGAGAGCACTAGAACCTGGCCCCCCAGGAAGGGAAGTCGCCCGGCTCTTAGATCTGCCCCAGGGCGTCCTTGCTACTTCTCTGGGCTCATCGATTCTCTTTCACTTCCCTACTCCTTGCCCCTAGTTCTTTTAAGCGGTCGAGCGGGTATCTGACCTAAGGATCGGTTAGCGCCAATCGTCTATGGATGTAGACGCCGGGCCGGTTGTAGCCAGGTTCGTTGGGCCGATGCATCGTGACGCCCTGGATCTCGATGTGGAAGCCCCGCGCAAGCAGGGCACGGTACGCTTCGTGGCGGCACATGTTCGCGCCGGCGATCAAGACTTGCAAACCTTCCGCCGCAGCCAGAGCTTCGCAGACGTCCAACAGCCGCTCGAAGTTACGCCCCGCGTCCTGTCCCGGCCGGATCGCCCCGAACTTGACATAGCACGCGCCGCTTCCGGCCTCGGTTCCCGCCCCGAAGTGGCAGACCGCGAACCCGGTGAGCCCAGAGTCGTCCCGAAGCAGCACGGTGTCGCCGAGGCCCTTGCTGGCTACCGCACGGATCTCGCCCGACACGTCGAGGCCGTCGTAGACGGCACCGGTCAGTTCGCGGCAGGCCTCCAGAGTATCCTCCCGGTCCTCTTCAGCGAGAGCGGAGAACCTTGACCACTGTGACTCGGGCTTATCTTCCCCTAACATAAGCCTCTCCACAACCGACTTGGACATGATCGCGGTGAGAAAACGCGCCCAGAAACCGAACTTCTGATAGATATAGGTGTGCTTGGGGCTGTGGGACCAGGTAAAGAGGCCTGCGTGCTCGATCCCCCACTCAGCGAGACGCTCTAGCGCCGGCTCGACCAAGCGTGCCCCGGCACCCTTATCCCAGAGGTCGGGGCGCACGGACACCGGTCCGAAGAACCCCACGCTGCCCCAGTCGGTCGCGGAGTTCGAACCCACAAGCTCGCCGTCGACCTCCGCCGCGAAGGCAGAAGCCGGATCAGCCTGCCAACGCGTCCGCACGTAGCCTGCATCACCCATGAACGTCAGCGCCTCGGGCAAGCCAAGAAACGTGCCGAAAGCCAGCCGGAAGATGCGATCCGCCTCCTCAAGTTCACTCTCTCTGAGTGGGGGAATGGAGGTGCTCGTTCTTGCCTCGTCAATCATCGGGTTTCTCCTTGCTCCCGCGCTTTTCGGGCGGGTTCTTAGCTCGACTTTAGCCATTGGGCTGCACAGCAAACCGCATGGCTTTAGGTTCCTTGTATGCTCCTAAGACTTTTGCGGCTCGGTGTAGGCACCAACACGCAAAAAGTCTTAGGAGCCTTAACAGGCTGAAATCGCCTCCTCTGATGCCCACGAGTAGCACAACGGGACACACTGCCAAAAGGACAGAGCTAACCGAGGCGGGAAATCGGGCTAGAGGCCTCGGAGTAGCCCCTTTCGGAGCGCTGCTCTGCGAGCTTGGTGGCCGAGATCGGAAAGCGGGGGGTGTGACTAGCCACCTTCAGATGGCCTCTCTTTGAGCGGATAGGCGGTGAGCGACCCATCCAGTCTGACTCAAATGGCTAAAGTCGAGCTAGAGAAACTGTTTGATAAATCGCTGAAGGCCCTCCGATCGTGAGCCTGCGGCCGTCGAAACAACAAAATGGGATCTCTTCAGGCGCTTTTTCTCACTGGTTGGAGCCCAAAACCAGGAGCTATTTCGAATTATCAGACCGTTTCTCTAGGCTCCTCTTTGTCAAGCGGCGCTGCGCGAAGACGCCTGGAAATCTGTCATGAGGCTCTTGAAGACGGCATCGGAGATGCGCCTCTTGAGGCACCGCAGCGCCTCCTTGCGGGATTTGCCCTCCGACATCTTCTTGCGGTAGTAGGCCCCGCCCCGAGCCTCCGATCTGGCCTGGCAGATGGCGACCATGTGCAGGGCGTAGTTGAGCTTGCGGTTTCCGGCCAGCGAGAGCCTGTGGCGCACCACCTTGCCGCTGGAGGCCTCCACTGGGGCCGTACCACAGTAGGAGGCGAAGTGGGCCTTGGTCGGGAAACGCACCACGTTGCCGACCGTCCCGATGATCCTCGCGGCCAGTATG
>DATDKO010000037.1:0-4988 GCA_036519935.1 Rubrobacter sp.
CCACCTCGTCACTGATATCCGATCAGCGGTCGATGTCTTATTGACGTTGTAGGGGTCGTTCGCGAACTACCCGCGCAGTGAGCGACCCCTACATTCCGCGCACGGCTTCCGCCAGCGCCTCGAGCTCATCCTCAGTGTTGAACAGGTGTGTGCTCGCCCTGATGTAGGGGTTCGGATCCGGCAGGTAGCGAAGGATGAAACCCTGACCGAGCAGAAGCTCCACGGCATCTTTGGCCGCCACGCCTTCCACCTCGAAGCTGACGAGCCCGGATCGCGCGGGTCTCGGTGAACGGACTGTGACGCGCGGTATTTCCGAGAGGAGATCCATCAGGAGGTCGGCGCGGTGCCTGATCTCCTCGAACCAAGTACTACTGCGCTCGTAGACGGCTTCTGCAGCGGCTGCGAAACCGCCTGCGAGGGCAGGGCTCATGGTCGAGGCCTCGAAGCGGCGAACGTCGGATCTCAGCTCGTAGCCACCCTCGATGTCGAAGTACTCGGGAGCCAGCAGCGACAGGAATCCTACGTTCGGGCTGTAGACCGGCAGGCCTGGCCTGACGTAGAAGGCCCCCATCCCTTCGGGGCCGAGCACCCACTTGTGGCCTGTGAAAGCGTACATGTCGGCGCCGGTAGCCGGTACGTCGACCGGAATGTTCCCGACCGACTGGGCGCCGTCCACCAGGGTAAGAACTTCCCTCTCGCGGGCCAAGGCGCAGATCTCCCGCAGCGGCAGGACTTCTCCGTTCGTCCAGTCCACGTGCGATAGGGCGACGAGCCGCGTCCGCGGCGTCAAGGAGGCTTCGATCTTCTCCGGTGTCACGGGGGGCGAGACCAGGTCGATCTTCGCTCCGAAGCGATTGTGCAGGTTGTGGAGCGGCACCAGGCAGCCGGGATGCTCGGTCGTGACCGAGACGACCTCGTCGCCTTCGCGCCAGTCTATCGAGCCGACGCCAAGGTTCATGCCCTGGGTGGTGTTCTGGGTGAGGGCCACGTCGTCGGCCCCTACAAGGCGGGCAGCGGCCTCTCGGGCTCGCGAGTTCGTCTCTGCCTGGTAGGCGTAGAGGCCGAAGCCTTCGAGGTAGGCGGGGCCTGAGCAGAGATCATCCACCTCTCGCATGGCCTGTATAACGTAGTCGGGGGGAGGTCCGCTGCCGCCGGAGTTCAGGTAAGCGCAGTCGTTCGTGGCGAGGGCTGGGAACATCTCGCGGGGGAGGTTCGTGTCTGTGATGGCGCTTCTCCTTCCGGGATCGGAATGCCCATTCTGTATAATAGCCTCTTCATGCAGAACGGTAACCCGGTCAGGATCGGCCGCAGGCGCAGGCGGGCGCGAAAGAAGAGCAAGCTCTTGCAGAGGCTAAGGACCGCTCTCCTGCTGCTCTGTTTTGTGACCATACTCGGGGTGGTCGGCATAGTCGCAAGCGCCGTGAGCACCTACCAGGCCCTCGCCGCCAACATGCCCGATCTCGATGACTACCACTCCACCGAGCTCGCCCAGACCTCCCTCATCTACGACACTAACGGCAATATCGTCGACCAGCTCTACGGCGTCCAGAACCGCTTTGTGGTCCCCCTGGAGGAGGTCGACCCGACCCTCAGGCAGGCCATTATCTCCATCGAAGACCATCGTTTCTACGAGCACAGGGGGTTGGATTTCGAGGCCATCGGGCGTGCGGCGGTGGAGAACGTCAAGAGTCTCTCCATCCAGGAGGGTGGCTCCACCCTGACCCAGCAGCTCATAAAGAACACCTACATAGCACAGCAGGAGCGCCAGGTCCCCAGCTTCGAACGGAAGTTCGTCGAGGGCTCGCTCGCCTGGCAGTACGAGAAAGAGCACTCCAAAGGTGAGATCCTCGAACAGTACCTCAACACCGTGTACTTCGGGTCCAACGCCTACGGCGCGGAGGCCGCGGCCAAGACCTACTTCAACAAACAAGCCTCAGACCTCACGCTCTCAGAGTCGGCGCTTCTGGCCGGGATCATCAATCTGCCCGGCATCTACGATCCTTTCGTCGATCCCGAGAGCGCGAAAGCGAGGCGCAACGTCGTGCTCGACAGGATGCTCGAGTACGGCCACATCTCCAGGAAAGAGCACGACAGGGCTGTGGCATCGAAGCTCGATGTGAGCCGCGGCAGGGTCCAGTACCAGAACGACAACGAGTACTTCCTCAACGCCGTCAGAAAGGAGATAGCCGAGGAGTACGGTGACGACATGGTCTACGAGGGTGGACTCAAGATCTACACGACCCTGGACCCGGATCTCCAGGCAATGGCGAACGACGCGGTCGACTCCATCGTCAACCCTGAAGCAGGCGATCCTTCCGCCTCCCTGGTCTCCATCGAACCTGGAACCGGCGCTGTAAGGGCTATGGTCGGCGGCTCGGACTTCGACCAGGTGAAGTTCAACCTCGCGACCCAGGCGCATCGCCAGGCAGGGAGCTCGTTCAAGCCCTTCGTCTACTCTGAGGCCGTACACGAGGGTATCTCACCCGAGACCATGTATGTCTCCAAGCACCTAACCATAGACATGGGCCAGAACGCCAGGCCTTACGAGGTGGACAACTACGACTTCATCCACCGCGGCCCGATCACACTCGAGAAGGCGCTCGCTGATTCGGACAACACTGTCTTCGTCCAGTTGGCCCTGGATCTCGGCCTCCAGAAGGTGGTGGAGATGGCTAACGAGCTGGGCATAGACACCGAGATCGACGCCTACCCTTCGACCGCGATCGGGGGCCTCAGGGTCGGGGTTACGCCGCTCGAGATGGCCTCTGCCTACTCGACCTTCGCCAACTCGGGTACGCACATGGAGCCTTACCTGGTCCAGAAGCTTACGAAGGACGATAAAGGTAAGGACACGCTCCTGGAGGAACACCGCCCCTTCGGCGAGGAGGTACTCAGCAGGGAGGAGGCGGCTGTCGTCACGGAGGCGCTGCGCGGGGTGACCGAACGCGGAACGGCCAGCTACTACCATGACCTCGAGGCCGAGATAGGCCGTCCCTCCGCGGGCAAGACAGGCACCTCTAACGAGTTCGTAGACGCCTGGTTTATCGGCTTCATACCTCAACTCTCGACGAGCGTCTGGGTAGGCTACCCGAACGAGCGGCGCTCCATGGTAAACATAAACGGCCTCCCTGTGGTAAACGGCGAGAACTACCCGCTGGATATCTGGTACCTCTACATGCAGAGCGCCGTCCAGAAGTACCCGATCCGACAGTTCGACGCCCCGAACCCCGAATTGCACCTGGAGGTGAAGACCGACGGACGCACCTACGTCAAACCCGAGCCCCCGCCAGAGCCGGAGAAGCCCAAAGAAGAGAAGAGCACAGACACGAAGAAAGAAGACCCGGGTCCAGAGAATACAGTTACCAAACCCGAAGAGCCAGGTTCCTTCGAGGAGCAGCCACCGTCCGCGCCGGACTCGAATCAGGAGCCACCATCGCAACAGTTCCCGGCGAGCGCTTCTCCATCATCGGTGTCCCCCGAACCGGACGGAGGCTAGAACGTACACGGGGACAGCCGGTCTCGAGTCATGCCGCAAGGACGGCGTGAGTGTAGAGATCCGGAGTAGTTCGTGAAGCAGGCCGGTTTCGCAAGGGACTCTGCCACCTGGATGACCTACGGACTGGTCGGCTTCTTCGCCTTTATGGAGACGGTTCTGGGGCCGATCATGCCCTTCCTCAGGAGGGAGCTGGACCTCGGCTACGCCGCGGCGAGTCTCCATTTCAGCGCCTTCGCCCTCGGTGCCGTGTTGCTCGGCTTCTTCGGAGACAGGATCGTGGGCCGCTGGGGAAGATACGCAGCCCTCTGGCGCGGGGCATTCGGCGTGGCCGCCGGCGCCCTATTCTTGATCTCGAGCCCGAGCGCCTGGGGCACTGTCCCTGCGACCTTCGCCATGGGCATCTGCGGCGCCCTGGTGCTCGTAACCTCCCAGGCGGTGCTCTCCGACAGGCACGGAGAGTACAGCGCCGTAGCCCTCACCGAGTCCAACGTCACGGCGAGCGCTTGTGCGATCGTAGCCCCGCTCCTGGTCGGCGCGTCAGCCGCGTCGGGGCTCGGCTGGCGCGCGGCGCTGGTCTTGCCCGTGGTGGCCCTCGTGCTGCTCGCCGCCCGTTTCTACTCCCGGCCCATGGATCTTCCGTCGAACGCGGCCAAGGATGATGCGCCGGCCGATGGCCCGACCCTGCCCCCGCTCTACTGGGCGTTCTGGGCGCTCGTGGCGCTTGGCGTCGCCTCGGAGTGGTGCGTCGGATACTGGGGGGCGGATTTCCTCGCGGACGGAACCGGCCTGACCCGCCCGGCCGCGGCAACCTCCCTGACCGCCTTCTTCGCCGCGATGCTCGTTGGCCGGGTCGCGAGCAGCCGCCTGGCGCGTACGCTGTCCCCGGCGGTCCTCCTCGCCATGACCCTCTTCGTGGCGCTCCTCGGATTCCCACTGTTCTGGCTCTCTCCGGGGACTCTCCTGGCCCTGGTCGGCCTCTTCCTAACGGGCCTCGGCATCGGTGGCGTCTACCCGCTCGGCGTCTCGGCGGCCATCGCGGCGGCGCCAGGCAACACCGATGCGGCCGCGGCGAGGCTCGCCGTCGGGGGAGGAGGCGCCATGCTCGTCGCTCCTTTCGTCCTGGGAGTCCTGGCCGACAGGGTTGGCATAGGCACCGCCTTCGGCATCGTAGTCCCCATGCTCCTCGCAGCCCTGTCGCTGGCACTCATCGCGGGACGAAGGGGCCGCCAGGTGTCAACCTAACCAGCGGCCGATACCGAAGTTCTCCTGGGAGCTTCCCCGGGCGTCTCGCGCCGTTTACCGCAAAAAGCGCGTTCTGCGCAAGCGGATCGGGCCCTCAAGGCACGGAGTAATTCGTGACTCGCTCAGGCACTGTGTAATGTCTCCAGGACTTCGTCGTGCAGGGCGGCGTTGGTGGCGATCAGGCCTTCCGAGGAGAGGCCCCATGGCCCGCCCGAGAGGTCCGTAGCGCGTCCCCCTGCCTCGGAGACGA
>DATDKO010000038.1:0-4567 GCA_036519935.1 Rubrobacter sp.
GGCGCCATCAGGGCCATGTTGTGGAACGGTGTTATGAGCACCCCGCGGTTGAGCGCGTACAGGTGCAGCAACGTCTCAAGCTCGTCGTCGTGTGACGCTGCCGCCTCGCCACCGTTGCGAGGCGGCACGGGCGAGAAGCCGTACTCGACCCGGCAACCCAGCCTGACCACGCTCCACGGAGCCCCTGATTCCCCTATGGCATCCCGCACACCACGCTCGAAGCGCTCGGCCAGGGGCACGGTGTGCCTGAACGCTTGCTCCGTCAATACCTCGGTGAGGGCGGTGCGCATGGCCGCCACGGAGAGCGCGTTGCCGGCAAGCGTCCCGCCGACGCCACCTACGTCCACGTAGTCAGCATCCTCCTGCGCGAGCGCCTTCTCGGCGACCTCGTGGGTAACGCCGAAAGCCCCGGCCGGCACGCCGCCACCTATGGTCTTGCCGACCGTCAGGATGTCCGGGTCGAGGCCGTGCACTCTGGTGTAGCCGCCGTAGCCGGTAGAAATGGTGTGGGTCTCGTCTATGATGAGCAGTGTCCCGTGGCGGCTCGTAAGATCCCGGAGCGCTCTGTGGAAACCAGGTTCAGGGAGCACTATCCCGATGTTGGTCATGGCCGGCTCGGCGAGCACGCACGCCACGTCTTCGTGGCCAAGGGCTTCTTCTAGCGCCTCTACGTCATTGAACTCGACCACGCGGGTGGTGCGGTCTAGCTCCACGGGCGGGCCCACATTCCCGGGGCGGGCGACGACGCGACCTTCGCGCAGGACGGCGAACGTCTCGTCCACGGTGCCGTGGTAGCACCAGTTGAATATGAGGATGCGGGGACGGCCAGTGATCTGGCGTGCCATTCGGATCGCGAACCGGTTCGCGTCGGTGGCGGAGAGCGTAACCTGCCAGAGTGGCAGGCCGAACCTTTCGACCAGGGCTTCGCCTACGGCGGGGGCGTCGGGGGATGGCATCATGGTGGTGATGGCGCGGGCTGACTGCTCCGCAGCCGTCGCGACCACCGCTGGCGGGGCGTGCCCTGTCATAGCTCCTGTGTCGCCGAGGCAGAAGTCGGCGTACTCATTGCCGTCCACGTCGAAGACGGTCGAGCCCTCGGCTCGTTCAGCGAACACCGGGAACCCGCCTGCCCACTTCATCATCCAACTCATCGGCACGCCCCCGAAGAGCGAGTTGCCCGCCTGTTCGTAAAGGTCGCGGGACTTCCGGTGCGAGCGGGCGAACGCTGCGCGTTCGCGCTCGATCAGCGCGATGATGCGTTCACGTGGAGGCGACGCTTTAGGGTGAGCGGTTTCGGCCATTCCCCTAGGCGTTCTCCCCGCGCGACAAGAAACGGCTACCGCCAAGGATCAGGACCATCGTCGTGACCATAACCACCGTCGAGAGCGCGTTGATCACCGGGCTGACGCCGAATTTGATCATGGAATAGATCTTCAAAGGCAGCGTGCTCGACCCGACCCCGGAGACGAAGAACGTTATCACGAAGTCGTCGAAGGAGAGGGTGAACGCCAGGAGAGCTCCCGCCATGACGCCCGGCAGGATAAGCGGGAGCGTGACCCGCAAGAACGTCTGGACGGGAGTTGCACCAAGATCCTGGGCCGCCTCCTCGACGGAGCGGTCCATCCCCGAGAGCCTCGCACGCACCACTATCGTAACGAACGAGATGCAGAAGGCCACGTGGGCGATGATGATGGTCACTATGCCGAGCTCGACCGTTGCCGCGACGAAGAAGACGAGGAGGCTGACCCCGACGACTATCTCGGGCATCACGGTCGCCGCGTAGATCGCCGAGTCGGCGAAGGTCTTGCCCCTGAACTCGTTTCGCGAGAGCGCTAGCGCGGTGAGCGTGCCTATGACCGTGGCGATGGCTGTGGCCGTCAGGCCGACTATGAGCGAGAGCTTGAACGCGTTGAGGACCGACCCGTCCCTGATCAGATCCCCGTACCACTGCATCGAGAACCCCGTCCACACCTGGGTGTTCTTGGTCGAGTTGAACGAGAAGAAGATAAGGACCAGGATAGGGGCGTAGAGGAACAGGTATACGAGGCCGGCAAAGAGGAACAGGAGCCTGTCTGGGATCTTGCCAAGCCCCTTGTAGACGGGTCCGCCCTTGGCATCACCCATGGCCTACACCCCCTCCAGTTTCTCGGCTCCGACCCTGCGGACGTAGAACATTATCGCCCCGACCAGAAGAACGGCGAGCATAATGGCGAGCGCGCTTCCGAAGGCCCAGTCGCGGGCGCTGAGGAACTGCTGCTGGATCAGGTTGCCCACCATCACGGTCCGCGCCCCGCCGAGCAAGTTCGGTATCACGAACTCCCCCGCAGACGGGATGAAGACCAGGATGCTCCCCGCTATCACGCCAGGGATGCTCAACGGAAACGTGACGCGCCAGAAGGTGTGCCACCGGCTCGCCCCGAGGTCCTGTGCCGCCTCCTTCAGGCGCCAGTCGAACTTCTCAAGCGCCGCGTAGAGCGGCAGGATCATGAAGGGCAGATACGTGTAGACCATGCCCAACATCACCGCCTGCGGGGTGAATATGAGGGTCAACGGGTGGTCGGTGATGTGCAGGAACTGCAGCACCCGGTTGGCGATACCGTTGTCGCCGCCGAGGATGACGATCCAGGCGTACGCCCTCAAGAGCAGGCTGGTCCAGAACGGGATCATGACGAGCAAGATGAGGGTGTGTTTGTGCCTACCGCCCTTGAAGGTGATGAAGTAAGCCAGAGGGTAGCCGATCACGAAGCAGAGGAACGTGGTGATTAGCGCGATAACGAGCGTGCGGACTATGATCTCCAAGTACAGCGGATCGAAGACCTTGAGGTAATTGGATGGATTGAAGCCGAGTGTGATGCCGCCGTACACGCCACTTGTCCCGAACGAGTATGCCAGGATGAGGAGCAGCGGCACGAAGAAGAAGAGCCCGAGCCATACGGTTACGGGCGAGAGCAGTCCCACCAGCCTCAGGGTCCAGACGCGTCCATCTTTGCCCATGCTAGGCACTCTTTACCGCGGTGAAGAGGGTCGAGTACGCGCGAGTCGCCTTCCCAACGTCCTGGATGATCTGGAGTCGTTCGAAGACGCTCGGCTCCAACTGGTAACCAGGAAGGCTCTTGAGGGCGCCGTCGATCATCGGTAGCGCCGCCTCGTTCGGCGTGTTGAAGTACGTGTAGTTGGAGAGCGCCGCACCCGCCTCGGCGCCGAGAATGTAGTTTATGAACTCGTGGGCGTTCTCGGGGTGCTCGGCGCCCACGGGGATGGCCATGTTGTCCGTCCAGCGCGTCGCCGCCGGCTCGGGGATCATGTAGTCGAGGTCCTCGTTGGAGGAGAGGGCTAGGAAGGCGTCACCCGAGAAGACGTGTCCGAGCAAGAGGTCACCGTTTATGACCGAGGGCCTGTTCTGCGTCGAGTCGAAGTAGCCGCGAAGCAGGGGCTTCTGCTTTTTGAGCTCGGCCTCAGCCTCGTCGAGCTGTTCCTTGTTGGTGGCGTTGACGGAGTAGCCCAGTTTGTAGAGGGCCGCGCCAGGGGTCTCCCTTTCGTCGTTGAGCATCCCTATCTTGCCCTTGTTGGCCGGGTCCCACATCGGGTCCCAGCTGGGTTCGAGTGTCCCGAGCTCTTTCTTGTTGTAGAGGATGCCCGTGGTCCCCCACTGGTAAGGCACGCTGTACTCGTTTTTCGGATCGTAGGGGAGGCCTTTGTAGTTGTCGCCGACGTTCTTGAAATTCGGGATCTTGGACATGTCGAGCGGCTCCAGGATCTCGCTCTTGATCATGATCGAAACCATGTAGTCGGAAGGGACGATGACGTCGTAGCCCGTGCCCCCGGCCTGCAGCTTGGCCAGGAGATCCTCGTTGGAGGAGAAGAAGTCCTGCGTGACCTGGATGCCCGTCTGTTTCTCGAAGTCGGGGATAGTGCTCTTGGCCACGTATTCCGACCAGTTGTAGAGGTTGAGCTGCTTCTCTTCGGGACCGCCGCCACCGCCGCCGCTGCTCTGCGCCGTGGTGTTCGGCTGGCAGGCCAGTACGGATAGCGTGGAACCTGCCACCGCCCCTGCGCCCACCACCTTCAGGAAATCGCCCCTCGAGATGCTCCTTTCTCTAGCCATGTCTATCCTCCGAGTATCACACAATGACGGGCGTCCCACACTACCGCCACCTCTTCACCTATATCGGGGTTGGCGTCCTCGCGGGAGTTCTGCTGGTAGAACACCAGCTTCTCCCCGTCGGGAAGTTCCGCGATGTACTGAGTGCTGACCCCTAGGTAGACGATCTGCCGGATCCTGGCGGTGATCGCGTTGTCGCCCTCGCTATCGAACCGGATCTTCTCCGGCCTCACAGTGGCGTGCGCCTCGGACCCGACTTCGACCTCGGCCTCGCGTGCGGTGGCCTCCACCTTCCCGGACGGGGTGCTCAACGTTATCCGCTTACCGCTCACGGACTCGACCATGCCCGAGAACACGTTCGTCTGGCCGATGAAGTCTGCGACGAAGCGGTTCCTTGGGAGCTCGTAGAGAGTGGGAGGGTCTGCGACCTGCTGCACCTTTCCCTCGTTCATCACCGCTATCCTG
>DATDKO010000039.1:0-15404 GCA_036519935.1 Rubrobacter sp.
GACCTCCCCGAGCGCTTACGCTGGCAAGATGGTGCTGAATGCGTCGAGATAGATTTAGTGAGCTAGGCAGCATGTCGTCGCTTCGCCCCTTGTCAGCACGCTTCAGCATCGGGGTAGGCCCGTCTGCCGGTCTTTGCCCGAACGGCCCAGTCGCACAAAGAAAGGGCCGAGGCTCAAAGCCTCGGCCCTGGCTGAGCAGCTAAAGTGCTGACCAGCTGAAAAGCTGCGGTCTTATACGCGCTCGAAGATCGCGGCTATGCCCATGCCGCCGCCGATGCAGAGCGTCACCAGGCCGTACTGGCCGCCCGTGCGGGCGAGGTGGTGCAGTATCTTGACGGTCAGGACGGCGCCTGTGGCCCCGATGGGGTGTCCGAGGGCCACTGCTCCGCCGACCGGGTTCATCTTCTCCTCAGGCACCTCGAGCGTACGCTCCACGGCGATAGCGATGGAGGCGAAGGCCTCGTTCGCCTCGACGGCGTCAAGGTCGTCGACCGAGAGGCCGGCCTTCTTGAGGGCCAGCCTGGAGGCTGGGATCATACCCGTTCCCATAACGGAAGGGTCGACCCCGGCCACGGCCGCGGAGACCAGCCTGCCCGCTACGGGCATCCCGAGTTCCTCGGCCTTGCGCTCGCTGCTCACGAGCATCATGGCAGCCCCGTCGTTGATGCCCGAAGCGTTGGCGGCGGTTACCGTGCCGCCATCTTTCTTGAAGACAGGCTTCAGCTTCTGAAGGCCCTCCACGCTCGCGTTCGCGCGGATGTGCTCGTCCGCGGTGAACTGGACGGTCTCCTTCTTCTGCTTGACCTCGACGGGTACGATCTGGCCGTCGAACAGCTCTTCTTCGTGAGCCTTGGCGGCCCGCTGATGGCTGCGCACGGCGTAGGCGTCGGAGTCCTCGCGGGTTATACCGTACTCCTCGGCGACGTTCTCGGCCGTCACGCCCATATGGTAGTCATTGAAGATGTCCCACAGGCCGTCATAGACCATGTGGTCGTAGATGTCCGCTTTGGGCATCCCCATCCTGTAGCCGTAGCGGCCCTCATTCAGCAGGAAAGGCGCCCTGTCCATGTTCTCGATGCCGCCGGCCATGACCACGTCGGCGTCGCCAAGTGCTATCTCCTGCGCCGCAGAGACTACGGCCTGAAGCCCCGAGCCGCACATCCTGTTCAGGGTCATGCCTGGGACCTCCACAGGGAGGCCGCTCTTTATCCCGACCTGGCGACCAGGGTTCATGCCCTGGCCCGCGGAGAGGATGTTACCGACTATTACCTGGTCGACCTGGTCGCCCTCGATCCCGGCGCGCGAGAGGACCTCTTTGCCGACCGTGGCCCCGAGTTCCGTGGCCGGCGTGTCCTTGAGCGAACCGCCGAAAGTCCCTATACCCGTCCTGAGAGGCGTCGAGATAACTATCTCGCCGATACCGTTTCCGTTGCCGAAGCTCACCTTTTCTCCTTCCGTCTACTCTCGATTAGAGGATACATCAAAAGACAAGGCCCAGACCACAAGGCCCGGGCCTCTCTATACGCTCTTCAGCGCCCATCGGTTACTGATTGGCCCTGCGCTGTACCTCGTCCAGGTTGCCCTTGTAGTAGGCGAACATGGAGTTGAGGAAGTCCGTGTAGGCGTTCACCGACTCCTTGGCCAGCGCCCTGGAGGCCTCCCGCTGCTTGCGCTGCTGCTCGATCAGGTCCTCAGACAGGGCCCTGTTGCCCTCGGCCTGGGTCCTCAGGTTGTTGATAACGCCGTTGAAGAAGTCCTGCGTCAACTGGGCGTTGAGTTCCTGTGCCGAGACGGAGCGGTCCGCGATGGACTGGTAGGATTCCTTGATCGCATCGGCGAACTTCTCCGCCGCTTCGTTCACCTGTTGCTGCTGCTTCTGGTCCACGATCTCACTTCCTCTTTTGTCAGCTTACATACGTATTTATTGTTACCCGATATGAGGGCCGCGAAACATCAGAGAAGTGCAAAAAGTAAGGAGCGGACCCGAAAGTCCGCCCCAAAAACATCGACCCTGATAGCTACGCTTTACCTGGTGGCCTTCCTCGCGGCCTCCAGGCCCTCCTTGTAGTAGGTGAAGGGCGCGTAAGCGAGGTCCAAATAGGCGTCGATGGACTGCTCGACGAGTGTCTGGTAGGCGTCGCGCTGGTCCTCGGCGCGCTCGAAGAGCTCGCCCACAACGCTGCGGTTGCTCTCTGCCTGGTGGCGGAGCTCCTTGATGGTGCCGTCCACCATTCCCTGCGCGACCCTGACGTTCCGCTCCTGGAGACCCACCGCGTGATCCACAACCGTCTGGTAGGAATCCCGCGTGCTCTCAGCGAGCCTCTCTACAGTCCTGTTGGTCTTCTGCGTAGTGGCCATCTTTATCTCCTTTCTCGCGTAAGACGCGAACTACTCGCCACTCTCTTCCTTGTCCTTCAACGGCCTGCCCGTGTACAGCCGGAAGAAGTTGTCCATGGTGTGCTGATACTGCTCAAGCGACTGAGCCCAGAAGTCGAGATATGACCTTCCCGCGTCCGTGATGGTGTACATCCTACGCGCAGGCCCGCCCCTCGAAGTCTCCCAACTGGACTCGACGATGCCCTCTTTCTCCATCTGCCGGAGCGTTCTGTACAGCGTTCCAGGGTTCATCGCCTCGAATCCGAAGGCCGAAGCCCGCTCCATGAGCTCGTACCCGTACGAGTTCCACTCCCGCAGTGAGAGCAGGATCACAGGCACCAGCCAATTCCTCGGCCGCGCCTCAACCCCACGGAACTCTCGCTCCTTGCCTCTCGCCTCGCGCTCCGGCTCTTCGTTGTTCATGGCTCTCTCTTCCATAACCTATGTGCATTTTACATATATATATCGGTCTGTCAAGGTTTGGATAGGCCTCTTACTCTGAATTTCCCTTTCATCATCGAGAACGACGACCCGAGGTTGGCCCTCTTATCAACCGCTCATGGTGGTGCTCCGCGAATATCTGTAGGTCGAACATAAGTACACAATACATCTTAGCCCAAATCGGATCATCGTTCGGAGCCGTTATGCCGCTCTAGAACGCGACGTGGGGCGGCACTCGACGTTTTCCCTGGTCCGGTTTGCTGGTCGGGTTTCGTGCACGCTCTGGGGCGAGAGTACATCTCTTGCCACCATCAGAGTGTTTATCTGAATTGCATCGAAAGGTGCATGACTGGTCCTGGATAGCGATGTAAGCTGAGCATACTCCGTACACGCGGAGGGGAGAACCGGCGTCCGTGACTACTCCTTTCCCATTCTCCTACTATCACCCCACCAACACGGACGCCGATTCTATCTCTTCCAGCATCGCCCTCTAGCTACAGGCATCGGGCGTTTTTCGGAATGGATTTGGGCACCAGCGGTCGATGAGTACCATCTTGGTGTTCAACTGATCTTGCGCCTGATTTCTCCAGTCAATAAACTCCGTCTCACATGCGAACGGGAAAAGGAGGATAGCGTGGGCACCTTGAAAGAAGCCGTTGTCGTCGTGACCGGCGCGAGCAGGGGTCTGGGCAAAGCCATAGCCCTAGAGTTGGCTGGTGGAGGAGCCAAGGTAGTCGTCAATTACTCCAGGAGCAAGGAGCCGGCCGAAGAGGTGGTCGAGCAGATCTCGCAGAGCGGTGGAGAGGCTATCGCGGTTCAGGCTGATGTCTCGGACGCGGAGCAGGCCCAGAAGCTCATAGATCAGGCCCTGGAGAGGTTCAATCGGGTAGACGTCCTGATCAACAACGCTGGGATCAACATAGACCGAACGCTCAGGAAGCTCTCCGTCGACGATTGGGACAAGGTCATACAGGTAGACCTCAACAGCGCCTTCTACACGGTCCACGCGGTGTTGCCGCACATGACGGACCAGGGTGGGGGCAAGATCATCAACATGAGCTCCTTCGTCGGACAGGCCGGCAATATAGGGCAGGCCAACTACTCGGCGGCCAAGGCCGGGCTGCTCGGCTTCACCAAGACGGCAGCCCAGGAACTGGCCCGCTCGGGCATCACCGTCAACGCCATCTGCCCCGGATTCATAGAGACCGATATGGTCGCCAACATCCCCGAGGAAGCCCAGCAGAAGCTCCGCAAACAGGTGCCCCTCGGCCGCTTCGGAAAACCGGAAGAGGTCGCCAGGGCCGTCCGCTACCTTATAGTGGACGGTGACTACATTACAGGCCAGTCTATCGATATAAACGGCGGTATCTACATCAGGACGTAGCGAGAGAGAGCCCCGCCCACCCGCGGGCGGGGCTTCCTCCCACAACCGGCTGTGTGATCCTGCAGATAGGCAGCCCGGAACGCATACGATCCCACCAGAGAGCAGGTAGAGAATGCATCCAAAGGTGTATATATCTGTTCTGGACACATAGGTTCATCTCGTATACAATTAACTGCCATGTAACAAAGACGACACCCTTTTTGGGTGCCGAGAGTTGTGTTCACTAACCGAGAGAGGGGGACCTTTGAGGCTTGACGGACGTACGGCGGTTGTAACGGGGGCTGCGCGCGGCATCGGGGCGGCTGAGGCCATCCGGCTGGCGCAGGAGGGGGCGAACGTAGCGGTCCTGGATCTATCGGCGGAGGCCTGTCAGGAGACGGTGGAGGCCGTAGAGGCTGCGGGGTCCGAGGCGATTGCGATCGCCTGCGACGTATCGAGTGCGCAGCAGGTCGAGAAGGCCTTCGAGGAGATCGCCAACCGCTTTGGGCGGATCGACATTCTAGTCAACAACGCCGGGCTGTTGCGCGACAACCTCTCGTTCAAGATGAGCGAGGACGACTGGGACAAGGTGCTCGACGTGCATCTCAAGGGCAGTTTTCTTTGCTCGAAGGCTGCGCAGAAGTACATGGTCGAGCAGGAGTACGGCAAGATCGTGATGACCAGCTCCATCGTGGCCCTGGGGAACAAGGGGCAGGCCAACTACTCGGCGGCCAAGGCCGGCCTCCAGGCGCTCGCGCGGACGCTGGCGCTCGAGCTCGGGCGTTTCAACATCAACGTCAACGCTGTGGCTCCGGGTTGGATCGAGACCGAGATGACCAAGGAAGCGGCCGAGCGGGTAGGGATGACCATGGAGGAGATGAAGGACCGCTTCGCCAAGAACATCCCTCTCAAGCGCTTCGGTAGGGTGGACGACATTGCCAACGTCGTCGCCTTCCTCGTCTCCGACGACGCCTCCTACATCAGCGGCGAGACCATCTACGTCGCCGGCGGTCCTTCCAGTTCGGTTATTTAGAGGTTTCAGGCTAGAAGTATTGGGGCGGGGGCTTTCTTCTCGCCCTTTAGCCTTTCCGGCGGCTTCGTGAGAGTTGGATCACCGGTCGTCGACCAGCGCAAGATCGGTTCATCAAGCACATAACCTGATACCTTCATCAGCGGAAGGCCGAGATACCTGTGATGGCGCTGCCGAGGATCAGGGTGTGCACCTCGTCCGTACCCTCGTAGGTCCTTACGCTCTCCAGGTTGCTCATGTGGCGCATTGGGGGATAGTCCAGCGTGACACCGTTGCCGCCGAAGACGGTGCGGGCTTCGCGCGCAATCTCGATGGCCTCCCTGACGTTGTTGAGCTTGCCGAAGCTTATGTGCTCGGGTCTGAGCGTGCCCGCGTCCTTCATCCTGCCTAGATGAAGCGCGAGGAGCGTCCCTTTACCGATCTCGATCAGCATGTTCGCGAGCTTCTGCTGGACGAGCTGGAAAGATGCAATGGGCCGTCCGAACTGCTCCCGCTCTATAGCGTAAGCCAGTGCGGCCTCGTAGCAGTCCCGCGCCGCCCCCATCGCGCCCCAGATGATGCCGTATCTGGCCTCGCCCAGGCAGGCGAATGGTCCGCTGAGGCCCCTGGCCTCGGGCAGCATAGCGCCCTCGGGGAGGCGGACGTCTTGGAGTGGGATGTCGCACTGGATCGAAGCCCGCATAGAGAGCTTGGGCGTTATATCTGTGGCCGAGAAGCCTTCCGTGTCGGTAGGGACGAGAAAGCCTCGGACTGGGTTCTTCACTTCGTCAGTGCGTGCCCAGACGACGGCGACGTCGGCGATGGTGGCCAGCCCGATCCAACGCTTCTCCCCGTTCAAGACCCAGTCGGAGCCTTCCTTGCTGGCGAAGGTCTTCATGCTCGCTGGGTCTGAGCCCGCTGTCGGCTCGGTGAGGCCGAAGCATCCTATGGCCTCTCCCCTCGCCATCGGCGGCAGCCAGGCCTGTTTTTGGTCCTCAGATCCGAACTTGTGGATGGCGCTCATGGCGAGCGAGCCCTGCACGCTGACGAAGGTCCTCAGGCCGGAGTCGCCAGCCTCGAGCTCCATGCACGCCAGGCCGTACTCGACCGCGCTCTTGCCCGCACACCCGTAGCCGGAGAGGTGCATCCCGAGCAAGCCGAGCTCCGCGAACTCGGGTACTATCTCCCTGGGGAAGACGGCCTCGTCGTACCACCCTTCGATGTTCGGTTTGATCCGCTCTTGCACGAAGGATCGGACCCTCTCTCTGACGCCTCTCTCCTCTTCGGAAAGATGGGCGTCGATGTTCAGAAGATCTATCGGATCGGGGCGAGCCGAGGAGCCGGCACTCTTGTCTCGTCCGGCCTTGGTCACAGCCATTTTCTCACCTCTCTCGGAGCTTCACCATCGATCCGGATTATTCCACAGCGCCCATCTCCGCGTTGCGAACACGTGCTCTGTGACAGAGCATCAGGGAGATCCTGCGTGCTGGCCGCTACAGAGAGTCCGGGCTACACTTGGCGCATGGAAAACGGCCCGAAGCTACCGCTAGAAGGCGTCAACGTCCTCGACCTCTCGCGGGTCCTGGCCGGACCTTACGCCACGATGGTGCTCGGTGACCTCGGCGCCGACGTCTTGAAGGTCGAGCACCCCGAGCGCGGGGACGACACCCGCCACTGGGGCCCACCCTTCGCCGGCGGCGAGTCGGCTTACTTCCTCTCCATCAACCGCAACAAGCGTTCGATCGGGGTCGACCTGAAAGACCAGAAAGGGCTCGAGCGGGTCGAGAAGCTGGCGGCCGGGGCTGACGTGGTGATCGAAAACTGGAGGCGCGGGGCCCTGGAGAAGCTCGGCCTGGGTTACGAGAAGCTGAAAAGAGCGAATCCAGATCTGGTCTACTGCTCCATCACGGGCTTCGGCCCGGGGCCTGAGGAGGACCGTCCTGGCTACGACTTTTTGGTGCAGGCCAGGGGCGGCGTCATGGGCATCACGGGCCAGCCTGGCGGCGAACCGACGAAGGTCGGGGTTGCGATCGCTGACATAGTGTGCGGCCTATTCGCATCGAACGCGATCCTAGCCGCCCTCCATCGGCGCAGCGTGACTGGAGAGGGCGCCCGCATCGAGGTTCCGCTCTTCGAGTCCACCCTAGGCTGGCTCGCCAACCGCGGCCAGGAGTACCTGACGAGCGGCAAGGACACCGGCCTGATAGGTAATGCCCACCCCTCCATCGTTCCATACCAGACCTTCGATGCCGCGGACAAACCCCTTGTCGTGACCGTCGGCAACAACACCCAGTTCGCAAACCTGTGCGAGATCATCGGCCGTCCCGAGCTAGCCGAGGACGAACGGTTCGCGACCAACCCCGACCGCGTGGCCAACAGGGAGGCTTTGATCCCGGAGCTTCAGAGAGAGTTCGGCGAGCGGCCTGCTGACGAGTGGGCCGAGGAGCTCCGGGCCGCCGGTGTCCCCAGTGGCCCAGTCAACACGCTGGCCGATGTGCTGGCCGACGAGCACCTCCTCGGCTCGGGCATGCTAAGGGACCTGGATCATCCCTCGGCCGGACACCTCCAAATGCTCGCCTCGCCGGTTCTCATCGACGGCGAACGCCTACCCATCCGCCGCCCTCCACCGACCCTCGGCCAGCACACGGAAAGAGCGAACGACGACTGGAGCTAGCCCGAAACGACCGCCACGGGCCTGACCGGGGAACCTCTCGCACCGACACATGCGTGTCCAGGTCTGGGGCCGGCGTCGACGCCGGGCGCAAGGCGGCCTCTGTCTCTATAATCTGGAAGGGAAGAGGAGGCGGGATGGAGGAGCTTGCGCTGTGAAAGACCAGATCCTTTCGGCCATCAGGCAACGGCTCCAGGCTCGCGGACTGGACGCCTACATCGCCTACACCCCGTCGAACGTCTTCTACGCCACGGGCTTTCAGAGCTACTTCCTGATGCAGTGGTGGCGCATGCAGGGCACCGTGCTGGCCGTCATTCCGGCAGACGAATCAGTCGAAGTAGGGATGATGGTCGGGGACTTCGAGGCAAAACCGGCGCAGCGAGTATCGGGTATCGAGGACGTCAGGGCCTACCGGTTGTGGCCTGAGATCCGTGACGCCGAGGCGGTACAGGAACCTCTCGGGAGCGGGGAATCGGAGATGCCAAGGCCCGCGCAGTTCGACGAGGGTGAGCAGGATGAGATCGTACGCGGGTTGCTCGGGAACAGGGGTCTGCTCGGCGCCAGGATCGGGACGGACCTGCGCTACATGCTGTTCGACTCGTACCGACGCTTCTCGGCCCTTGCCCCTGAGGCCGAGTGGGTGGACTTCACAGGCGATATGTACGAGCTCAGACGTATAAAGTACCCCTTCGAGGTCGAGAGGCTCAGGCGGGCAACGGAGCTCTCTGAGGCGGGGATGCGCTTCGCGGTCGAGAACCTCGCGCCAGGCATGAGCGCAACTGACGTGCGCCACCGATACGTAATGGGCGTCGCGCGTGCTGCGATGGAAGATCCCCGCTACCAGGACTACTCGGACCAGTGGATCCTGCCCGCCGTCGGCGCAGGAGTGGGGATCGGCGTCGACTCCGAGCGAGACGCCGGTCTGCAAGATGGCGACCTCATCAAGTTCGACTGCGGTACGACCGTCGGCGGCTACCGTGGGGATGGTGGACGCACGTTCGCCTACGGTAAGGTGAAGCCTGCGGCCGAACGTCTCTTCGGGGTGCTGCAGGAGGCTCACGACAGGGCTTGCGCACAGATAAAGCCGGGCGTCGAGGTGGGTGAGATCTTCCGCATCGCCCAGGACTACATCACCAGGAACGGCTACCCGCGCTTCCGCCGCGGTCATTACGGGCACTCTCTGGGGATCGACACCTTCCACGAGGAACCTCCCTACGTCTCGGAGGGCGACCGGACGATAATAGAGTCGGGCATGGTGCTGGCTATCGAGACGCCCGCATACACCACCGATGCTGGTGCCATCATGATCGAAGACCTCGTACACGTGCTCCCCGGCGGCATCGAACGCCTCCACAGGCTGCCGCACGGGCTGACGGTTATCTCTTAGGAGCCTTGGATTTGCAGACAGAGAAACGATACCGCGTTGGCATCGACATCGGCGGAACGTTCACTGACCTCGTCCTCATCGACGACGCGACGGGGCAACGCGCCGTCGGCAAGATCCTTACCACCCATGAGGACCCGTCCGAGGCCGTCGAGAACGGGCTTGTCGAGCTTCTCGGTCAGGAGGGTGTCGAGACCGAGCAACTCGGCACGATCATCCACGGCACGACGCTGGTTGCGAACGCCCTGATCGAACGCAAAGGCGCCACGACGGCGCTCCTGACGACGGATGGTTTCCGCGACGCTGTCGCCATCGGCACAGAGCACCGCTACGACATGTACGACGTGTTCATAGAGAAGCCGGAGCCACTTGTGCCGCGGAGCCTGCGCTACGGCGTGCGCGAGCGGTCCCTCGACGACGGCTCCGTCATGCTCGAACTCGACGAGGAGCAGGTCCGCTCCATCGTTACTGAGCTACGCGGGCGCGGGGTGAGGGCGGTCGCCGTAAGCTTTCTGCACTCTTTCCGCAATCCGGCGCACGAGCGCAGGGTTTGGGAGATCCTGGCCGAGGAGGCTCCGGAGATCACAGTTTCGCTCTCCTCCGAGGTTGCGCCGGAGATACGGGAGTACGAGCGTACTTCGACGACGGTAGCCAACGTCTACACCAGGCCGCTGGTCGAGGGTTATCTGCGCTCCCTGGAGGATCGGCTGCGGCGGCTAGGGTTCGGCGGCTCGCTTTACATCATGCTCTCGAACGGCGGCACGGCAAGCGTGGAGACGGCGTGCCGTTTCCCTGTACGGCTGCTCGAGTCCGGCCCGGCGGCTGGTGCGCTGGCCGCAGCATTCTACGGCAGGGCGACGGACTTCCCCGAGGTCCTCTCCTTCGACATGGGCGGAACGACGGCGAAAGCGTGCCTGATCGAGGGCGGAGAACCGCTGAGGAGCAACGAGTTCGAGGTAGCCCGCGTCTACCGGTTCAAGAAGGGTTCCGGGTTACCTGTCAAGGTCTCGGTTATAGAGATGATCGAGATCGGCGCAGGCGGCGGCTCCATCGCCAGCATCGGTCCTCTGGGCCTGCCGAAGGTCGGGCCGAGGAGCGCGGGCTCCGAACCCGGGCCTGCCTGCTACGGCCGCGGCGGCAGCGAGCCTACGGTGACGGACGCTGACCTCATCCTTGGCTACCTCGACCCTGATTTCTTCCTCGGCGGGAAGATGCGGCTCGACAGGGAGGCCGCCCTGAGGACGATCGAAGAGAAGATCGCGCATCCTCTGGGCCTAGATGCCGTCGAGGCCGCCTGGGGCATCCACCAGGTCGTGAACGAGAACATGGCGAACGCCGCGAGGGTCCACGCCATCGAGCGCGGCAAAGACCCGCGGGCCTATCCGCTCTTCGCCTTCGGCGGGGCAGGCCCTGTACACGGCTACAGGGTTGCCCGAGCCCTCGGCGTCCCCGGCTTTATCGCGCCGCTCGGCGCTGGCGCGACCTCGGCCTTCGGCTTTCTCTGCGCCCCCCTTTCCTTCGACTTCGTACGCAGCCTCTACGGCCGCCTGCACGAGCTCGACTGGTCGGGGGCGAACGAGGCGCTGGAAGAGATGGAAGAGGAGGGTCGCGACCTCCTGCGCGCATCGGGCGTCGCGGACGGAGACGTCATGGTAAGGCGTCTGTGCGAAATGCGCTACGTCGGCCAGGGGCACGAGGTGACGGTCGAGCTTCCGGATGGGAACCTCGGTCCCGACGACGCGGACAGGCTCACGAGCGTCTACAGGAAGGAGTACAGACGCTTGTACAGCAGGGAAGGTCCTGACGTACCACTTGAGGCGATCACCTGGCGACTCGAAGTCTCGAGCCCACGGCCCCGGATCCAGCTCGACGGCGAGGAAAGCGACCCTGGCGAGGCGCGGAAGGGGGAGCGTGAGATCTACGTGCCCGAGGAGAAAGGCTTCCTTGCAGTCCCGGTCTACGACCGTTACCTCCTCGGCACAAGCGCGACCTTCGAAGGCCCCGCGGTCGTCGAGGAACGGGAGTCTACGGTCGTCATCGGCCCGGAGAGCCGGGCCGAGATCGACGGGGCGAGGAACCTGCTCGTGAGGTGGTCTGAGTGAGCGGCTCGCGGCTCGACCCGATCCTGCTCGAGGTACTCTGGAACCGTCTCGTCTCGGTCGTCGAGGAGCAGGCGCGGGCCCTGATGCGCACCTCGTTCACGAGCGTGGTGCGCGAGGCCGGCGACCTCTCAGCAGGCCTCTTCGACCGCAGGGGCCGCATGGTCGCCCAGGCTGTGACGGGCACGCCGGGCCACGTGAACGCTATGGCGACCTCGGTTCATCACTTCCTGCGCGAGATCCCCCCAGGGACCCTCGAAGCGGGCGACGCCATGATCACCAACCACCCGTGGCAGACTTCGGGCCACCTCAACGACTTCACCGTGATCACCCCGATCTTCCGCGACGGCGATATCGTCGCGTACTTCGGCAATTGCTGCCACGCCCTCGACGTTGGAGGACGCGGTCTCGGGGCGGACGCGCGCCAGGTCTACGAGGAAGGACTCTTCGTTCCCGTGACCCGTCTGTTCGTCCGCGGCGAGCCGAACGAGGAGCTCTTCCGTCTCGTCCGCGCCAACGTGAGGGCGCCCTTCGAGGTGGTCGGCGACCTGTACGCCCAGGCGGGGAGCAACGACGTCGGCGGCGAGCGGCTCGTCGAGATGATCGAGGAGTTCGACCTTGAGGACATCGAGTCGCTCTCGGATGAGATCTGCACCCGCTCCGAGCGCGCCATGCGGGAGGCCATAGAAGCGTTGCCTGACGGTGTCTACGAGAACGAGGCGTACACGGATGGGTTCGACGAGCCGATCCGGTTGGCCGTCTCGATCCGGGTCGATGGCGACGAGATGCACGTCGACTACGCGGGCTCCTCGCCGCAGAGCGAGCGGGGCATCAACGTCGTCCTCAACTACACCGCGGCGTACACGACCTTCGGGATAAAGTGCGCTATCAGCCCGGAGGTCCCGAACAACGACGGCAGTTTCCAGCCCATTCACGTCACAGCACCCGAAGGCAGCATCCTGAACGCCGTTCATCCTGCGCCGGTCGGTGCAAGGCACATCGTCGGACACTTCCTGCCGGGCGTGATCCACGGCGCCCTAGCACAGGCTATACCCGACAAAGTATTGGCCCAGGGCGCGGACAGCCTGTGGAATACCCAGATCACGGGCGAGCGCGAGAGCGGCGAGCCTTTCACGTACGTGTTCTTCTCAGGCGGCGGCATGGGCGCGCACCCGACCGGAGACGGTCTCTCGGCGACGGCCTTCCCGAGCGGCATCCGCGGCGTGCCCGCGGAGGTGATAGAGAGCATCTCCCCCGTCCTCATGCACAGGCGCGAGTTCCGCCCAGACTCCGAGGGACCAGGCCGCCACAGGGGCGGCTTCGGCCAGGAGATGGAGATAGGAGTTCGCAGCAACTCTCCCTGGGTCCTCTCCGCCATGTACGACCGTACCCGTTGCCCGGCCCAGGGAATACTGGGAGGCTCTCCGGGAGGAGCGGGAGCGGTGAGCACAACGGACGGCAGAGAGCTTCACCCCAAACGCCAGCAGCGCATAGAGGCCGGGGAAAGAGTCGTCCTCAGCCTCCCTGGAGGGGGCGGGTACGGAGATCCTCTGGGGCGAGATCCCGCCCAGGTCGCCGCCGATGCCGAGAACGGCCTCGTCTCGGTGGAGCGCGCCCGCCAGGTCTACGGCGTCGTGCTGAAGGAAGGAGCAGGATCTTACGCTCCGGACAGAGAAGCGACCGACCTTCTACGAGCTAGGTCCACGACTCAGGAGAAGAGCGGGCGTGGCGGCGCGCCGGGCGGCCCCGATCCATGCGGCTTGCCATAGCAGTCTCTATACTTACCAATCAGGGAAAAGGACGAACAGGGGGTAGGTAGCATGGATTCGCCGGAGCACGCGGCTGGACAGACGGTACCGCCGGTAGAGGAGTCGATCCTGAGGCGGGCCATCGTCGGCGCCTCGGTAGGCAACCTTGTGGAGTGGTTCGACTTCGCGGTCTACGGTTACCTCGCCGCGACGCTCGGCGCCATATTCTTCCCTTCCGAGAACCCCACAATCTCGCTGCTCTCATCCTTCGCTGTCTTCGGCGTAGCCTTCTTCGCGCGTCCCCTCGGGGGCTTCGTCTTCGGGCCGCTTGGAGATAGGATCGGCCGCCAGAGCGTTCTCGCGGCCGTCGTCATCATCATGTCGATTGCCACGTTCGCGATCGGGTTCCTGCCAGGTTACTCCGCCATTGGCATCTGGGCTCCGATCCTGCTCGTCTTCCTGAGGTTGGTGCAGGGTTTCTCGGCGGGCGGCGAGTTCGGCGGTGCCTCCGCGTTCCTTGCGGAGTACTCGCCGGACGACCGCAGAGGCTTCCTGGTCAGCTGGATCGAATTCTCGGCCGTGGGAGGGTTCCTGCTCGGTTCGGGGTCGGTGTTGCTGCTGACGGCCGCCATCGGGGAAGATGCCATGAGCTCCTGGGGCTGGCGCATCCCCTTCCTGCTGGCGGGGCCGCTGGGCCTTATCGGACTCTACATAAGGCTCAGGCTCGAAGACACCCCGGAGTTCACGGCGCTGGAGCAGGCCGGAGAGGTCTCGGAGTCCCCCTTCCGGGAGACGATCACCCAGAACTGGCAACCGATACTCCAGGTGGTGGGGCTTGTCATCATCCAGAACGCCGGTTTCTACATCGTTCTGACCTACATGCCCACCTACTTCTCGGAGGAGCTTGGCTTCACGAGCACCAGCTCTTCTCTGTCCGCAGTGGCAACCCTACTCGTCGCGATGGCGCTCATCCCGCCGCTAGGGGCGCTCTCCGACCGCATCGGGCGGAAGCCCCTGCTGGCGGCGTCGTGCGTCGGCTTCGCGCTGCTCTCCTACCCCCTCTTCCTGCTGATGAACCAGAAGAGCCTGCTCGCCGCCGGGCTGGCCCACGTGGCGCTCGGGGCCCTGCTTGCCGTGTTCCTGAGCGCGACCATAGCGGCCCTCACCGAGCTCTTCCCCACCCGCGTGCGTTACGGCGGCTTCTCCATAGGCTACAACATCTCGGTCGCCATCTTCGGGGGGGCTGCGCCGCTCTTTGCGACGTGGTTGATCTCCGTCACAGGCAACCCCCTCTCGCCCGCCTTCTACCTGATAGCCGCCGCCGTCGCAACGTTCGTCACGCTGTTGACGATCACGGAGACGGCCAGAACCCCGCTCAGGAAGACGTAGCGACAGCTTCTTTTGGCCACGAGTGGCGGAGGGAGATAGCTTGCCAATAGGCTACCGCGCAGCCCGGATCTTCGATGGGATATCCGAGGAGGCGATTGAGGGCGCAGCGCTGATCGTGGAGGACGGACGGATCTCCTCTGTCAGCCGACACCTTCCACCCGACGCGGAGGTCGTCGAGCTGGGCGACGCGACGATCCTGCCCGGCCTCGTAGATGCCCACGTGCACCTGGTCTGGAGTGCCTCCGCCGAGCCCCACGAGGTCGTTGCGCGCGAGTCGCAGGCCCTCACGGTGCTCCGCTGCGCCGGCAACGCCGCTATGCACCTGCGCGCGGGCGTCACCACCGTCAGGGATCTCGGCGCGACCGACGGGCTCTCGATCGACGTCGCCAGGGCGGTAGAGCTCGGTCTCCTCCCCGGCCCGAGGGTGGTGGCCGCAGGAAGGGCTATTGCGATGACCGGCGGGCACGGCTGGTTCCTCGGACGCGAGGCGGACGGCGCTGACGCCGTCAGGCGCGCGGCGCGCGAGGAGATGAAGGCCGGTGCAGCCTGCATCAAGCTGATGGCCTCGGGCGGCGTCTACGGACACGCCGAGGAACCCGGCTCGCCCCAGCTCACGCCCGAAGAGATGCGCGCAGGGGTCGAGGAGGCCCACAAGGCCGGACGCAGAGTTGCAGCCCACGCCTACTCGACAGCGGCGATAAGCAACGCCCTGGAAGCCGGGGTCGACTCCATCGAGCACGGGAGCTTCCTGAACCGCGATACCGCCGAGATGATGCGCGAGACGGGGACCTGGCTGGTGCCCACCATGTCGGTGTACGCGGCCATGAGCGAGAAGGGACCGGAGCTCGGAGCCCCGGAGTACATCCAGCGCAAGACCGCAGAGGTGCTCAAAGCCTCCCGGCGGGCCTTCCGGCTGGCGTTGGA
>DATDKO010000040.1:0-3395 GCA_036519935.1 Rubrobacter sp.
CATCCACGATCACGCCACCTATACCGTAGGCGAAGACCTCTCCGATGCTGAATCCCAGGAACCTCACCGAGAATACGCGTCCTAGTAAAGCGTCGGGCACCCGCTTTTGCAGGATGGTTTCGGTGATCACGTTCTCTGTACCGTTGGTAACCCCGGCCACCACCAGCGCGCCCAACGCAAAGACGAAGGCGGGTGAGAGACCCACTCCAACCAGCGCCAGTGCCGCCACGAAGACCCCGATGAAGTAGAAGGGCAGCAGTCTGACCCGGTCTCCGAGTGCAACCATCAGGGCCGAGCCGAGCACCATGCCGCCCCCGTACAGGCCGACGAGGATGCCGTAACCGGCGTTGCCAGCCTCGAAGGTCTCCCTGGCGAGGAACACCTCGGCCGGGATCGTGATGTTGATCGTCAGCACGATCAAGAAGGCTCCGAGAACTATCGCAAGGGGTACACGCGCCCCGGCAAGGTAGGTGAATCCTGCCTTCAGATCCTCGCCGAAACCAGCGCCGTCTTCGTTCCTTTGCGGGCGCGCGAGAGGGGTGAGGGAGAGCATGGCGGCGGAGACAAGGTAGGTCACGGCGTCGAGCACGAAGGCGGCGTCGACGCCCACAGTCGCCACCAGCAGGCCCCCGAGGGCTGGACCGGCCGTCTCCGAGACGCTGAACGTGCCGCTGATGAGGGCGTTGGCGCGGGTCAGATCCCCCCCACCAACTACGCTTGGGAAGGCGGCCCGGACCGTGGGGTTGAAGACCGTACGAGCAAGACCCAAAAGGAAGACCAGGACGTAGATGGTGGCGAGATCCCTGGCGAAGACCAGCCCTAGAACGAGAACCGCCCGCGCAAGGTCGCTGGCTACGAGAACGATCCGGCGGTCGACACGATCCGCGAGGACTCCGGCTAACGGGCTCGCGATGGTGGGCAGCAGACGGGCGACGAGCGCACCGCCCACTGCCGTGGCGCTGCCCGTCACCTGGACTACCAGGACGACGAGCGCGACCATGGAGACCGCGTCGCCCACGAAAGAGGTCCCCTGGCCGATCCACAGGCGCAAAAAGCGAGCGTTTCTCAGAAGTGAGTCGTTAGTGGAATCCATCCCCTATCCTCGGCAACGAGACTCATCTCCTGGCCAGGTCGTACGTCCCCTGGCGGCGGGAGCCACTACACAGCTCAACTTATAGCATTGAATGTGTCTCTAGCCTGATAGTGTAAAGGACGCTACGTTCACGGCTTCGAGGGACTGTCTGAACCTGCCGGAGACCAAATCTCACCCTCGCCACGACCAGAGCGTTGATCCTCCCAGCGCTCCATGGTGCGTCCTGGAAGATAAACGACGAAGAGCCACAACAAGGCGACGATAAAGAACCCCAGGACGACTATCAAGAACTGCCAGATCTCCGACGCCAACATCTTCCTCTCCGCCGCACCAGGAGCCGTGCCGAGGACACAGAGAGTATCGTACATCAGGGCTGCATCCGCCGTAAAAGGGTTACCCAGGCCGTAAGCTTCAGCGTTCCCAGAAGGGTGGATCGAAGACCCTAGGAGCCCATACTCGCGTGTACTCTGGCCATAGCATCGTGTAGTGGTTCGCGCCCTCCAGCAGTATCTCCGTGCGGATGTCGAGTAGTTCTGCCATCATGTTGCGAACCTCGTCCGAGATGAGCGGGTCGCTGCCAGGGAAGAAGCCTTGCGAGGCCCGCACCAGCGCGACAGGACAACCGACGCCGCGCATCTCTTCGGCTGTCGGGCTGGTGGAGGACACCGAAGGCGAGTCCTCTTCCGCCGCCACGCGCGACGCTTTGGGCCTGTAGCCGCCCTCGACCTCCCCGAGGTCGTAGAGGTAGTAATCTGCGAGGTCCTGGGGCAGGTCGTCCATCTTCAGGTTCTGATCGGGGAACCAGAAGTCGAGGTAAGCTTCCGGGCTTTCGAAGGTCATGTCCAGGCGCTCGAAGGCCCGCGCGAGGCCCTCCTCCAGCGCGGCGGCCTCCTGTCTCTCTTCTTCGGTCATCTCTTCTGGCTGGTTCTCGACGCGGGGCCATCCGCCGTCGAGCAGGACGAGGGCGCGCACGCGGACGGGGAACATGAGGGCCGTCTTCAGAGCGACGAAGCCGCCCATGGAGTGCCCTGCCAGGACGGCCCTCTCCAGACCGAGGTGGTCGAGGACGCGGACCACGTCGGCCGCATGCGCTTCGAGGCTGTATCCCGACTCGGGTTTGTCTGAGTCTCCACGCCCACGCAGGTCAACGCCGACGAGGCCGCGCGATGTCTCCAGGTAGCGTGCCGCTGCGTTGAAGGCCCTGTGCTGGGCCGTGATGCCGTGCAGGCAGACTATGGGGTCGGGACCTTTCCCGGCGCGGCATATGGCGAGTTCCACTTCGCCGGGGACGCGTTCGTTGTTCCATAGACTCTCTTCCATGGGCGAGGATTATACGCGAAGGCGTTTGGAGGAGCGGGTGATGTTAATCTACCGAGATGGACTATTTCGAGAACGTGCTCGAGGCGGTCGGGAACACGCCCTTGATCCGTATGGGCAGAATAGAACGTGACGAGGGCATAGAGGCCACCCTCCTCGCGAAGGTCGAGTACCTGAACCCTGCCGGCTCTGTAAAGGACAGGCCAGCCGTCAAGATGCTCGAGATCGCCGAGAAGGAGGGGCTCCTCGAGTCCGGCGGAACCGTCGTCGAGCCGACGAGTGGGAACACGGGGGCCGGCCTGGCCCTGGCCGCCGCGGTCAGGGGCTACAGGTGCATCTGCGTGATGCCAGATAAGGTGAGCAAAGAGAAACAGGACCTGCTGAAGGCTATGGGCGCCGAGGTAATCGTCACGCCGACTGCGCCGCCCGATGACCCCGAGAGCTACTACGCCGTCGCAGAGAGGCTGGCAGAGGAGATCCCTGGCGGCTTCAAGCCAGGCCAATACGAGAACCCGGCGAATCCTCTTTCCCACTACGAGACGACGGGACCCGAGATCTGGCGCCAGACCGAAGGTCGTATCACACATTTCGTCGCCGGGATGGGCACCTGCGGAACCATCACGGGAACGGGCCGCTATCTAAAAGAGCAGAGCCCCGACGTCAGAGTCGTCGGCGTCGATCCCGAGGGATCTATATTCTCCGACCCCGACAACGTACACCAGTACGCCGTCGAGGGCGTGGGGGAGGACTTCTACCCCGGTAACTACGACCCATCCGTGGTGGACGAGGTGATCCAGGTAGACGACCGCGAATCGTTCCTCATGACCCGCCGCCTGATGTCCGAAGAGGGCCTCTTCGTCGGGGGCTCGTGCGGGATGGCCGCCGTCGGGGCGGTCCGCGCGGCGAAGGGACTGCCCGAGGGCGCCGTGGTCGTCGTTCTGCTGCCAGACACCGGGCGCAACTACGTCTCCAAGGCCTTCGACGA
>DATDKO010000041.1:0-3138 GCA_036519935.1 Rubrobacter sp.
GACCAAGGCCCAGAAGGTTTTCAGGTTCAAGGAGCAGGAGAAGCTACACGAGGAGATCATCGACTCGGGATTGGCCAAGATCTACACGGCGCACCTGGAGATAGCCAGGAAGATAGCCGAGGACGAAGGCGTAGACCTGAGGACGACGCTCCTCGCTGGCAAGCCATTCGAGCAGACGCTGAAGTACGTAAACGAGGTAAACCCGACGATGGTCGTTATGGGCCGCATCGGCTACCACTCGGACGACGAGATGGACATCGGCGGCAACACCGAGAACATGATGCGCTACCTGCCTACGAACGTCCTCATAACCAACTACGAGTACCAGGCGCCCGACCTCTACACCGCGGAAGAGCACATGACGTGGACGAAGGAAGCGCTGGAGCGTCTCGACCGCATACCAGGCTTCGTCGTCGGCATGGCGACCGGTGCCATCATCCGCTACGCCATAGAGAAGGGCTACACGGTCATAACCACGGGCGTCATCGACGAGGTCATAAAGAGCATCCTCCCCCCCGGCGCCATGGAGTCGATGCGCGCCATCGGAGATCAGATGCGCGCGGCCGAAGCGATGGGCGAAGACAAGCCCATAGACTCCCTCTTCAAAGACTTCGACGAACGTACCGCAGACAAAGCCAACGGCCACAACGGCGCGAACGGAAGCGATGCTGCGGCGAAACAGGAGATCTTCGAGGCTGGTCGCGGCGGCTTCGGCAAGAGCGAGGACCAGGGCGATATAGAAGGCATCTCGGCCGAGGTGAGCGAGGAGATACAACGCTCAGCCCAGGGCCAGGACCGCTTCGAATGCGACGTCTGCCGCTACGTTGCGAAGGGCAAGCCCGCGAAGTGCCCTGTCTGCGGTTCGGGTCCCGTTCACTTCCACGCCGTGGACGCCGATATAGCCACGACCGCAGGGGAAGAGAACCTGAACCTCTCCGAGGTCTACGATGGCCGCGAGTTGCACTGGACCGATGAGGCCACGGCCCTGCTCGACGCACTCGAAGAGTGGCAGGAGAAGCGTCGCGTCAAGGCGCGCGTCGAGAAGAGCGCACTGAAGAAGGGCTACACCACGATCACGCGCGAATACGTCGAGCAGCAGTACCGAGAGGAGACGGGCCGCGAAGCCCCCGAGGTCAAGTCCGGCGGCTGCCCCGTCAGCCACGCCAAACAACAGGTACAGGAGATCTCGGGCGCCAAGTGCCCCATCGACCACTCCGCCTTCCAGAAGGCCGGCGCCAGCGTCCCCGAGGGCGGCTCCAGAGAATTTGTCTGGACAAAGGACGCCATCGACCGCCTGGAGCGGGCGCCCAAGGGCTTTATGCGGAACATCTCCCGCAACATGACCGAGAAGCTGGCGCGCGAGCGCGGCACGACGCATATAGACCTCGCCCTCGTCGAAGACTCGCTCACAGGGGCGCGCACCACGATGGAGGACGTCATAACAGGCAAGGTCTCTATCGCAGACCTCGCAAAGGACACGGGCGAGAAAATAGAAGCCGAAGACGGTGAGGCTCCGCACCCGCCAATGACCGTCACAATGGTCTGCACTACCTGCGGCGAGGAGTTGCAGGGCGTCCAGCCTCCAGAGGAGTGTCCCGTCTGCGGCGCTCCAGGAGAGGACTTCGAGCAGAGGTAGGCTTCAGGGTACAGCCGTCAGGCTTCAGGAAACCTTGGGGCCTGGAAGCCAGGAATAGCCCCGGTCCCCGGCTCGTGGGATCGGGGCTTTCGTTCGCGGGTCTTGAATCTTCGGGTCGTGCCTTTGCGTATACTCTTGAGAGCGCCCACAGAGGCGAGGACGGCAGGGGCCGGGTTTCGGACGGAAACAGGATGGAGAGATTCCGCATGGAGCATCGGAGCGACGGGGCTCCCGGACGGACCGAAGACGATTGCGTCAGGCACGGTCTGGACCTCCTTGATCTCACTCTCGGGGATGCACCGTGCTGACCCGGATCCTGGCGGTGCTTGGCGTTGGGGTGTGGTGCATCTTTATCCTGCTTGTGTCGTTAGTGTTCGTGATCGACAGGGGACTGGCCGATGTGAGCGGAGTCTGGGTGGCCGTCCTCGGTATCGGGGTGGTGGCTCCTGTACTCCTTATGAGACAGATAAACCGCGCCATAGCGGCGCACGAAGAGTCCCGCCGTTCCGTCCCAGGCACGAGGGAGAAGGAGAAAGAACTCCTTGGCGCCCTGGATGAGCGCGGCAGGCTCACCCCCACCACGGCCGCCATGCGGACCTCGCTCACCATTGACGAGGCGTCCCAGATGCTCGATACGCTAGCCCGCAATGGCCATCTGGAACTGCGAACGGAAGAAGGCGTCATGGCCTACTCCCTGAGCGAGCCAGGCAGGCAAGGACAGCCTAGCAGGGACTTTGCGTCCTCGTTGGGAGCGGAGGACGGCGAAGCACCAGGCCAGCTAGCCGCGCATGAGCGACTCGATAATCCTCTGAGCGAGCGCGAGCTCGAGGTACTGCGCCTCCTCGCCTCGGGCAAGACCAACGCAGAGGTGGCCGGGGATCTCTTCGTCTCCGTGGGCACCGTCAAGAGCCACACTGGCAACATCTACCGCAAGTTAGGCGCTAGGAACCGCGCGGAGGCCCTCAACAGGGCCCGCGAACTCGGGCTGATTCGATAGGATTCTCTA
This sequence comes from Rubrobacter sp., assembly GCA_036519935.1. Classification (GTDB taxonomy): domain Bacteria; phylum Actinomycetota; class Rubrobacteria; order Rubrobacterales; family Rubrobacteraceae; genus Rubrobacter_D. Next base: position 2,643 of record DATDKO010000041.1, read on the forward strand.
CGAGTCTGTAAGCGCTCCCGCCAAACACGCGGACCCTCCCGATCCACCGCAGGCACAAGCCTCCCCGTCCCGAAACGGGCCACGAATGAACCCCGATGAACCACCCAGATCTACCTTTCGGCCGATGCCTTTGCGACCGGTTCAGCCTTACCTTCGGGGTGAGGTGTAAGCAACCTGCAAGGAGGCACCCTGCAATGGTCCGCACTGCAGAAAGGCCGGGTGGTCAGGCGCGAGTCGAGACGATCGTGACGCCTCCGAAAGAAGGGATGTCGATGACCGGGCTATCCGTCCCTGTCCGGCTGACCCGGATTGGCTACGCTGTGCTCTCCTCGGTCTTCGTCGTCTGCGTACTCGTACAGGTCTTCTTCGCCGGAATGGGAGCGTTCGGGGCGGACTGGTCCTTGCACCTGACCTTCGCACACTTCCTGGGGCTGCTGCCTCTGTTGATGGCACCCACGGCTTTCGCCGGCCGATTGTCGTGGGGTTTGAGGCTACT
>DATDKO010000042.1:0-3311 GCA_036519935.1 Rubrobacter sp.
GCAAGTACAAGCAGATCGTGGTGCGCGTGATCGAACTGTCGCGCTCGCGCTTCCCACAATCCCTCGGCACCGCTTCGAAAGCGAACCGCGATCCGCGCTTTATCGAGGACCTGATGTCCCACGGTGAGGACAGGGCCGAGGAATTCCTCGCGGGACTCGCCTTTGAAGACGTGTGGAGGAGCCGGGACCCAGACGCTGTGATGAGCTTCTTCGCCGACGATGCGGAGCTCGTGTCCTCGACCCCGTTCCCGGGACGCGGCCCCTACAGGGGGAGGGGACAGATACAGCCGTTCGTGGCGGAACATTTGGCGGAAGAAGTCCGCGTGGACCTGACGAAGAAGCAGGTCGCGCGCAATGGGGTAGCTTGGACGATCGGGTTGCTCAGGGGCGAGGAGCCAGCGAACCGCGTGGAGGGCGTCGCCGAGGCTGAGTTCCGGGAAGGGAAGATAAAGACTCTCCGCCTGAGCGCCGGGTGAGAGTTCCCTTAGAAGGACCTTGCGGAACCGAGCAAAGCGTCCTCAGCTTTGTCGGCGAAGATGTGCAGGCCCAGGCGCTCGGAGATCTCCTCGCAAACCGCGGTACCCCGGACGCTGTTGCCGTACGCATCGAGCCCGGGCGAGAAGACGCCGATACCCAGCTTGCCAGGGACGACGGCTATGATGCCACCGCTCACCCCGCTCTTGGCGGGGATGCCGATCTGGTACGCCCACTGGCCGGCGAAGTCATACATGCCACACGTGTGCATAACGCTCAGGACGTCTCTGACGTATTGGGGGGAGAGCACCTGCTCTCCGGTCGCGGGGTTCACGCCGCCGTTCGCGAGCGTGGCCGCCATGACCGCCAGGTCATGGCAGGTGACGCTGATCGAACATTGCCGCAGATATAGGGCGAGGGTCGCCTCTATGTCACCTGCGAGCATGCCATCGCTACGCATGAGGTAGGCCGTAGCCCGGTTGCGATCCGCCGTTCGCATCTCGGCCTCGAAGGTGTCCTCGTCCACCTCGAGACCCTGGTTTCCGGCGTAGCGTCGGATAGCGCCCAGTATGCGTTCGAGCGCTTGTTCTGTGGTCTCTACGCTCTCTACGAGGGCGGTCGTCGCGAGCGCTCCTGCGTTGACCATCGGGTTGTACGGGCGGTTGTTGCGCTCGTCGAAGACGATGGAGTTGAAAGCGTCGCCACTCGGCTCCACTCCTACCCGCTCCAGAACACGGTCGCGGCCGCAGGCCTCCAGCGCCAGGCCGTAGACGAATACCTTGGAGATGGACTGCAGGGCAAACAGTCGGTCGTGATCGCCAGCGTGAAAGACCTCGCCGTCCGGAGTCGCGAGGCTGATGGAGAAAGGCTTCTGCCCGGCTTGCGCGATCTGTTCCGGGTTGTTGTAGCCAATGCCCGAGTTGTAGTAGCTAACGACCTCATCGTCGTGTAGCGGCAGGTGCCGCCGGTAAAGCTCTTCCAGCCGCCGGTTTACTCGTTGTCTGATCTCGTGGGTTGGCATGAGAGTCCTCCTACCTGGGCCTTTGTGTGAGCCTGCCCCGTCCTACTCGTAGCGTCCGGATTTACGAGGGATGCTCTCGGGCTCGGGTGCCTTCTTCTCCGCGGCCTGCCGGGCCTCGTCGGGTACCGGGACCACGATCCATAACAGCACGAAGAGCGCGATCAGTAAAAGGAAGCTGCCACCTAGCAGCTTCGCGCATCACTGCATTCGTCCTCCCTTCGTAGGTCGGGGTGGCTTCGCTGAGCGTTGGCCCGGTCCGATTGGCTTGGCCTACGGGGAGCCATAATACGTGTCTAAGGCATTATCGGTTTCTTATGTACGAATATGAGACTAACAACCTGTCTTGTACATAAGAACATCGCTTAGCATAAGACTGGGGCTTTGCGAACTTCTCAGAACTCCGTCAATGCGAAGTTCGCAGAATACCCCTTCCACGCACTCCGATGAATAGGGCCACAAAGAGGGCCGGACCCTAGAGGCTTCTCGACAGTGTCTTTACCCTAGTCTTCCTCTAGGAGGTTAGCAACGCCGCTTCTCGGGGTCAGTCTCTGTCCAAGTACCCTTGGCACTCTCGGAAGCGCACGGTATCCGCCTCGCCTTCTGGCAGGCTTAGCAAGCCTTCTTTGTTATAGAGGTATAAGAACGAGTCCGACCTGTCGAGCATCACGAACATGTTCTTGGTCGGTACCTTCGAGCACGCGAGCGTTACGTTCCTGTCGGCCTTTATCTCCACGAGCGGGAGCGGAGGCGTTTGCGAGGCGGCCAGGCAAATGGCCGCGGCGATGCCCCCCACATAGACCGCCACCACGCTCAAGTAATAGCTCCACTCGGCGCTCATCCACCTCACGTAACCGATCACGAGCCCTGCCGCGGCGGAGAACACGAAGAACCCTATGAAGTACGCCAGCTCGGTTGCGTTGCTCACCCTGACGCTAGTCCATATCCCCACCACGGCAAGCGGCATAAGCAAGAGTAGGTAGAGCATCCAACGCCTCGGCCCCCCCTTACCAACGGCGGAGGCCTCCGCGGGTTCTCTGCCAAGAAGGATGAGACCCCGCACCACCAACACGGACACCCCAATGCCGAAAGCTGTGGACACCAGGGCGAAGTACAGGAGCCTTATGCCCGTCCCTATCACCACCTTTTCAGGCACGAGCGAGACGGCGGTCCACACCGTGTCCAGGCGGGAGTAGGGAAACAGGGGGTCCTTCGACATCTGGAGGCCCACGCCCAAGACGCCCAACGGGTAGAGCAAGGCCGCTGGGATGCCCACGTAGAAGAGCACGGCCTCCGCAAGGCTCCTGACCCTTTTCTCTCCGTGCTGCTCCGTCAAAGTTGGCCGGTCCTTTCGCCTACTACTCCATCGGTCGAGCTCCGTCCGCCGCCAGGATACACTTCTTCCTACTCAAGCAAAGCCTCTTATCCGGTTCAGGACCTCTTTTCGCGGAGTGGCAGGGCTCGTCGGGACCGACGAGCTTGACATCGCCGCTACTGTAGCAAGCACGAGGTTAAAGGCACATCTGCCAGGTGGACACTTCTTCGGGAGACGAACTTCTCAGAACTCCGTTATGACGAAGTTCGGTTGCGGCTATTAGCAGTGTCTTATGTATGCCGAGCTATCAACCTTCGATGCTCTACATAAGAAGACCTGTTGCATAGAACCGGGGCTATGCACAACTTCGTAGAACACCACTTCTACTACGCACTCGGGTGAATAGAGGACGGTGCCTAGAGACGGTCAGTAAGGTCCTCGAGAGCCACCTTACTCTCGCACCACCAACACGGGACAGTGGGCATGCCGCGTCACCAAGTCAGA
>DATDKO010000043.1:0-5782 GCA_036519935.1 Rubrobacter sp.
AGACGGAAAGAAGGTAGACACCGTCTTCGGGGTGGACCAGAATTATCCGGCAATCTTCCGCGTAAACTACGCCGCCGGAGGACCGGACGCCTTCTCCAGGCTAAAGAACGGCGGCGCCCTCGTTGGCAAGCAGCTCGCCAAAGACCGCAAGCTCGGAGTGGGGTCCAGGATAGAGCTACTCGGTCCCAAAGGAAGGAAGAGATACCGGGTCGAAGGCATCCTCAAGAACGACCTCGTAGGCGGCGGGATGGGCATCTATCTATCCAAAGAGATCCTCGCCAGCGACTTCAACGAGACCCAGAGCGAGTTCCTCGCCATAAAGGCCATGCCAGGCTCAGACCGAGAAGCCCTGGCACGCAGGATCGAAGCTGTTCTCGAGGACTACCCGCAGTTCACGCTCTACTCGAACGCCGAGTGGAAGGCGCAGATAGAGAGCGACTTCAACCGCCAGTACGTCTTCTTCTACGCCATCATGGGCGTCTCCGTTGCCGTCTCCGCCTTCGGGGTCGTCAACACCCTCTCCATGAGCGTCTTCGAGCGGACCCGAGAGATCGGGATCCTCAGGGCCGTAGGGACGACACGCCTCCAGATAGGACGCCTCATAATCGATGAAGGTATCGTCATAAGCCTGATCGGCTGTCTCATCGGCGTCGCTTTAGGATCGCTGCTCGGCTACCTCTTCGTCCAGGGCTCGGGCGCAGGAGGCTTCGAGATCGACTTCTACTACCCCAAGCTACCAGCCCTCGCCGCCCTGCTATCGGGCCTCTTCATAGGTATCTTCGCGGGCCTCCTCCCGGCCCGCTCCGCAGCCCGCAAGGGCATCGTCGAGGCCGTCCAGTACGAGTAGAGTCCCAGAGGGGTCAGCGTTCGCCCGTGTGGAAGGACGTCCCGCATCGCCCCAAGGAGTGTCAAGGTCTAGAATAGACTGGTCGTAGCCACCACACGCTGGGGAAGGGTTGGTTGATGGGCGGACAGCGGCAGGAGCAGAACAACCTCGATGACAGCGCAGTTCTGGAGTCCATAACATCGCAGTGGTGGTCTTTCTCGTCTTTCGTACCTCTGGTGACGGGCGCGCTCTGGCTGTGGCTGGCGGCAAGCAGCGGCCTGCCCGCGGTTTTGCTCGGAGCGGTGCCCGGAGCTTTGCTACTCGGCACGGGGCTCTCGGGGCTTCTGTGGGCAGTGGAATCCAGGACGTTCCAGTACATGGCGCTCGGCTCCGTTCTCGGGGGAGTCCTCTCGCTGCCCGCGATCTTTATTGTCGGACCCGTGGCCGCGCTCGTGCTCGGGCTGGGCTCTGCGGCGAGCTTTCTCGCGACGGGCTACCTGGCCCTGGGGCAGCACCGCTGTCCTGCCAACGTGCCTGCGCCCGATACGGGTCCTGCTCTAGCCGCACGGGCCGCGCTCAACGAGCTGATGATGTGCGGCCTCATCCTCACGAGCTGGCCCGTGGCGGTGGGTACGATCGCCGTCCGAGTCCAGCGCGAGGCTACAGAGGCATATTCCCTGTTCGATCAGAAGGGCTGGTTCGCCGATCCCGCCACCTACCATAGGGACCCGCCGCTCCTGGAGGACCCCGACATCGAAACCATCGAACACAAGGGAAGGGAGATCGAGTGCCTCACCTTCGATAGCCTCTACGAACCGCACGAGAACGAGCCGGGGCGGGAGCGCTGGCTCTCCTACAGGCGCAACCCCACCGCTCGCGCCTGGATCCTGCGCCACCAGGACGAGCAGCGCCCCTGGCTCATCTGCGTCCACGGTATAAGGATGGGCACCCTGAACAAGAGCCTCCTCCGCTTCCAGCCGGAGTACCTTCACGAAGAGCTCGGGCTGAACCTGATCATGCCCGTTCTCCCCATGCACGGCCCGCGCGATACCGGCGGCCTTATCAGCGGAGAACGGACACTCTCTGGCGACGTGATGGACACGCTGCACACCGGCGCGCAGGCCATGTGGGACCTCAGGCGACTCGTCTGGTGGCTGCGGGAGAGCGAAGGGGCACCGGCCATAGGGGCGCTGGGCCATTCTCTTGGCGGCTACGCCGTCTCGCTCCTCGCCTCGCTGGAGGATCTAGACTGCGTCGTAGCAGGCAACCCGGCAGTGGACCCCTCGCACTTGTTCTGGAACAACGCGCTCGCCGTCGCGACCCACTCTCTGAGCGCGGAGGGCATCCGTGAGGAGACCTTCAAAGCATTGCTGCGTCCCGTCTCTCCGCTCGCGCTAGAGCCCATGGTGCCACACGAGCGCAGGGCCATCTTCGCTGGCGTCGTCGACAGGGTGGTGCCGCCGGTCCAGGCCCACAGCCTCTGGCGTCACTGGGACGAGCCGCGCATCGGCTGGTACCAGGGAGCCCACCAGCGCTTTATACGCGCCTCGGAAGGTCGTGAGGTCCTCGAAGAGACCCTCCGCGTCGCCGACATGCTTCCCAAGGAGACGACAGGTACTGCCTCTCAACGATAGGCGGAGTTGGCATAGTAAACCAGGATCTTCTCAGCGCCCGGCGCGGGTCTGTAGCCACCACGCTCGGCAAGTACCAGCTGCCGCATCAAGAGTGTTCGTAGAGCGCCCTCGTAGTCGAGAGGTTCGTCTCCTTGCGCGAGACTCCGCGCCCGTAGGATCAACCTGTCTTCCGGTAAGGTTCTCTCTGGAGCTTCGGTCAGTGCCAGGGCGACGAGTGGGACTGGGACGGATGGTACGGAATCGCTTATGGCCTGCATGAGTAGCCGGGCCAGGGTCTTGACCTCTTCGATCCTGTCCTCGCGCTCGAGCTCTCGAAACTCGACCCTGCGGGAAGCCGCGTACTCGCCCGCCGAGACCGGCGTCCCGACGTCAACGGCGGCGGTGCCGAGACGGAAACTGCCGCCTCGCCGAGCCTGGATGAGGTTTCTGACCACGGAGCCGGCCGCCGAGGCGAAGAGACCTCCGCGACCCCGGATCCCTGCCTCGGGACCACCTGGCTGCAAGAGGCTATGATCTTCGAGCACCCAATCGTAGTTGACGCCGATGGGAACGAAGAGGATTTCGCAGGCTCCGGGGTCGAAACGCCTGAGCATGTAGTCGAGCAGCCCGATCTTCGGCTCGCGCGGCTTCCCATCCCGGCTCAGTCCACCCTCGGGGAAGATGACCTGTGTAAGGCCGCCCTCTACGGCCATCTGGACAAATCGCTCCAGCACCCCACGGTAGAGGTCGTCCCCAGAACCACGCCGTACGAAGAACGCGCCCATGCCACCGATCAGTCGCCCCAAAGGCCAGATGTACGCCCACTCCCCCGCCGCGTAGCTTAGGGCAGCACGATGCGCCATCAGATGGGCCAGCAGGACGTAGTCGATATTGCTCCTGTGGTTCATCAGGAACACGACGCTCGCGTCTTCGACAGCGTTCTCGTCCAGGGCGTCGAGACCTCCCTGTGGGCCGAGCCTGACGTCGTAGAGAGATCTGGAGATCCAGGCCGCCAGAGGAATGCCGATGCGGAAATATAGGAAGGCGTTGAACGAGGGTACGATCTCACGGGCGTAACGCTCGACCCTGGCCATCGCGACCGCCATAGAGATACCGTTCTTATGGGCGTAGACCTCGGCGGCCCGGAGAAGCTCGGGGTCGTGGGTAAGGCGGTAGATCAAAACCCCGCGCCGGGTCAGCTTGAAGGTCGGCAGCTCGATGCCCCTGCGGCCCACCTCTTCGACGACCCTATCGGCCCTCTGCCTGAAGAACCAGCGGACGGCGGGCACCAGCCTTCCCGCCGCGAGAATGCCGCCGAACAGGAGCACGGCGAGTGCTAGCCATCCTCGCCGCACGCCCTTTCCACCCGCCATTACACTCAACGCTCCCTACCCGTTTCCCTGACGCCCGTCTTGCAAATATAACGCCCGCGCCTGCGACACGAAAGCCCTCACCTGCAGGCCCTCCGAAGGATCCAGGCCTGTTGTAAGCTCCTTTACCCAGACGTGCGGTGAACGCTGTTAGCATCTGCAACGTATACTCTCGACGTACTCTCGGAAAAGGAAGGTGGGCGCTCTGGCGGCGTCATCGGCCAGGCCGAACAAGCGGGTGGTGGTCGTAGGGGCCGGGATGGGCGGCCTGGCAGCGGCGATCCGGCTGGCCGCCATGGGCTTCGACGTCGAAGTCTTCGAGAAGAACGCCCAGGTCGGCGGACGCGTGGGAAGAGTCGAGGCCGAAGGGTTCGCCTTCGATACGGGCCCATCACTCCTCTTGATGACCGATACCTATCGCGAGCTCTTCCGCTCTGCCGGGCGCGACCTGGACGACTACGTCAGGCTCATACCGCTCGACTCCGACTACCGCGTAACCTTCGGTGACGGCGACACCCTGACCATCCGCCGTACTCTCCCCGAGCTGATAGACGAGCTGGAACGCATAGAGCCCGGCGTCACTCCGCGCTTCTACCGCTTCCTCGAAGACGCCTGCAACAAGTACCGCCTGGGCCGCAGCGAGTTCGTGGAGCGCGACTTCGACAGCGCATGGGACTTCTTCGGGCTGCGCAACCTTCGCCTACTCCTGAAGACCAGGGCACTCAACAATTACTACCGCCAGGTCTCGAAGTTCTTCCGAACCGAGAAGCTCAGGCAAGCTTTCTCTTTGCAGACGATGTACCTCGGCCTCTCCCCTTTCGAGGCGCCGGCGGTCTACTCACTCCTCCCCTACACAGAGCTCGCCGAGGACGGCCTATGGTTCCCCGAAGGGGGGATGTATTCCCTCGTCGAGGCGATGGAGAGGCTTGCGACCGAGCTCGGCGTAAGGTTCCGTCTGAACAGCCAGGCCGAGCGTATCGTCGTCACCAAGGGCCGGGCGCGCGGCGTCGTGGTAGAGGGGGAGGAGATTGAGGCCGACGCCGTGCTCGTCAACGCAGACTTGCCTTACGCCTACCGCGAGCTCCTCGCCGGATCGGCGGACAAAGACTTCAAGCTGAGGGGACGGGAGAACCTCGAGTATACGGCCTCGGCGTTCATGCTCTATCTGGGCGTCGACGGGAAGCTCGGTAACATGGTTCACCATAACTTCTACTTATCCGGGCGCTACAGGGAGAACTTCGAGGCCATTTTCAGAGATCGCGCACTACCCCAAGACCCCTCGTTCTACGCCGTCATTCCTTCGAAGACGGAGCCGCGTATGGCTCCTGAGGGGATGGAGAGTCTGTTCGTGCTCGTCCCCGTGCCGCACCTTGGACCAAACGTGGACTGGGACCGCGACAGGGACGCTTTCAGAGAGAAGGCCTACGGCCTGCTGGAGCGGAGGTGCGGTCTCGACCGGAGCCGCGTCGTCTACGAGAAGGCGAGGACGCCGCTCGACTGGCGAGACGAGTACAACCTGGAGGAGGGCGCCGCGTTCGGTATCGGGCACGGCATCTTCCAGGTTGGGTACTTCCGGCCTCCGATGGTGTCGAAGGCCGTACAAGGAATGTACTTCGTTGGCGCGAGCACCAGGCCGGGTACCGGGGTACCGCTCGTTACCATAGGGGCCAGGCTGGTGGCCGCCCGCATAGGGCGGGAAGTCGGCGGCTCTTGAAGCTCGACCCTGCTGGCGGCAAGAAGCTCGACGGCAGTCTCTCGCTCGCCGAGAGCTACGAGCTGTGCCGCAAGGTTCAGAAGGCTCACAGCAGGACCTACTATTTCTCGACCAGGCTGTTCCCCGCCGAGGTAAGGCCGCGCGTGCACGCCCTCTACGCCTTTATGCGCTACGCCGACGAGATAGTGGACACGCCACACGACCTGCCGCTCGACGCCCAGCTCTCCGTACTGGAGGAGTTCGAGGCCGAGACGATGGC
>DATDKO010000044.1:0-6696 GCA_036519935.1 Rubrobacter sp.
GGGCTATGTTGCCCTTGCCCCCACACTGGGCTACCAGCCGGCCTTGCGGCTTCAATGCTTGCGCGAGCCGGCGAAAGAGGCGGTCGTGAACCTTGATCCAGTGGAAGGTGGCGGTCGATAAGATCAGATCCACCGGTTTCGCTACAGCACAGAGACCAGGGACAGTACCGATACCCCGTTCAACGGTTTACAGCTCCCATCTGCCGCTCGGCATAGCGCTCGCCGGCGGCCGACCCTTTGGGCATCGCCTCCTCGATGCGCCTCAAGTCTTCGTTAGTAAGTGTGATGTCCGCAGCGGCGGCGTTCTCCTCGAGGTATTTGCGGCGCTTGGTGCCGGGGATGGGGACGATGTCCTCACCCTGGTACAGTAGCCAGGCTAGGGCAAGCTGCCCGGGAGTTGCGTTCTTCTCGGCGGCGATCTCCCTGACCCGCTCCGCCAGCTCCACGTTCTTGTTGAAGTTCTCCTCCGAGAAGCGCGGGAAGCGTCCGGCGCGGGTGTCATCCTCGGGCAGGTCCTCGATACTCTTCCAGGCGCCGGTCAGGAAGCCGCGCCCCAAAGGAGAATAGGCGACGAAGCTGATCCCTAACTCGCGAGTGGTCGGCAGAATCTGCTCCTCCGGATCTCGGGTGAAGAGTGAGTACTCTGACTGAAGTGCGCTTATGGGATGCACCGCGTGTGCCCGCCTTATGGTCTCCGGTGCCCCTTCGGAGAGTCCCAGGTAGCGCACCTTCCCTGCCTCGACGAGCTCCTCCATCGCGCCAACGGTCTCCTCGATAGGCACTTCTGGGTCCACCCGGTGCTGGTAGTAGAGGTCTATCATGTCCACACCTAGCCGCTTGAGCGAGGCGTCGCACGCCATCTTCACATATTCCGGCTTGCCGTTGACGCCGACCCAGCTTCCGTCTTCGAGCCGTTCGTTGCCGAACTTGGTAGCGAGGACGACCTGGTCCCGTCTATCTGAGATAGCTTCGCCGACGAGCTTTTCATTGGTGAATGGGCCGTACATGTCTGCGGTGTCGAGGAGGTTGATGCCAAGCTCCAGCGCACGGTGGATGGTAGCGATCGACTCCTCCTCGTCGGCGGTGCCGTAGAACTCGCTCATTCCCATACAGCCCAAGCCCAGCTCTGAAACCTCAAGACCCCGCGCGCCAAGTGTTCGAGTGTCCATAGTTACTCTCCGTGGATAGCTGACTAAACTGAAAATTGAGATACCCGATAGCCACTGTCATTTAACGCACGAAAAGGAAAGCACTGGTTACGCAATAGCATCCATACTTTGGGGTAGATATTCCCAAACCCAGAGATATGTGAGGACAAGTTAAGTAGCCTTACATACCTCCTCTCTGACAAACAGGGCAGTGCCTGACACCACTCTGACACCACCGGGAACGCAATACGGTGCAACACTCAGCAAGGCAGGGAAAGGAAACCCCTCTAAATATGCGGCATTTGCAACCCCCTGCAAACCCCTGCGACGCCTGACCGCACACTCGTAATGAGCAGATCAGCTGTTCGAGTCCGCTCGTCGGCTCTCTTTTTTCGGCTTAGATAAGCCGAATACTCGGATCGAACGTGGCTCCGCGTTTCGTCACCGGAGGCCTCCTGACACCTCTCAGACCTACATGGAGATTCGCTTGTCAAGCACCTCGCCTGTTCCCGCCCCAGTCATCCTTGGCCAACGGCCTAGGCGTTGATCGGGTTCACTTGCGCGTGCCTCTCGACTGAGACCTACGCCCGCTGCCCACGTCGCCAGGTCGCTGCAAACCAGGCGACCGCGGCCGCGCCCATGAGGAGCGCCGTGCCAAGCACCGCTGCGACCTTGGGCAAGGGATCCGGAGGAGCGGGTGGCAACCACGCTACGCCTCGCTCGTCGAAGCGGGCAGGCTCGGCAACGTAGCGCCCGTGCTCGGGCGCCGCGAAGTTCTCGGCGAAGGCCGCAAGCTCCTTGTCCACATTGGGGCCCTCCATTGGCTCGCCGTGGCCCGGGGCCAGCACACGTGGCCTCAGCGAAGCCATCTCCCGGACCGAGCGCTCGGCCGCATCCCAATCGGGGGTCACTGGCGTCGCTGGGCGGGTGATCTTCTGCTTACGGCGCAGCATGCCGGAGAACGAGTCGGCGTCCACGGTGGCCAGGGCGTCGCCTGCCAAGAGCACGCGGTCTTCGGGGCGCCACAGGCAGACGTGCCCGGGCGTGTGTCCCGACGTGTGGATCCACCTCCAGCCTGGCGGGCCCGGCACTACTCCATCCGCTGGCAACTCGCGTGCCCGCTCCTCGCCGAGGTCGATGGTCTTCCTGGGCATAAAGCGGCTCAGGAGGGCGAAGGGACCGCCGACCGTTGGGTCCGGCGGCGGGTAGGCAGATAGGCCGGTAAGGAAGGGAAGTTCCAGGCGGTGGGCGTAGACGGGCACGTCCCACGAGTCGGAGAGCTCCGCGGCGGAGCCGGAGTGGTCGGCGTGGCCGTGGGTGAGCACTATGGCTTCTGGCCTCGCTCCCTGCCCAAACCGCTTCTGCACCTCGGCGCGTATTTTTTCGGCGTTCCCCGACGTTCCGGCGTCGACCAGTACCCAGGGAGCTCCCGCCTCCCCGACGAGGTAGGCGTTCACCACGCCCAAGGCGAGCCGTGCCACGCCCTGTGTCATTTCAACGCGTGCCTCAGTCTGCCCGAACGATGCATCGTCCGAGGCTCGTTCGAGGCGCACGCGGACGACGTGTCCCTCGCCCCTGACCCGCACCGCGTCCTCTGGACGGGGAGGCCCATCGGATAGGCTGTGCGTCGGAGCTCCGCATCCGCCGGGAGAATACGGTTACCCCCGCTGCGGGTCCTCATCGACCACCGCCGGGTTCGTCTCCGGATGGGGCTCGGCTCCCTCCGGCGGGGGCGGGGTCTTCACCTTGCCCGAGCCCTCCTCTATCTGCCTGCGGATGGACTCCAGCGTCGCCGAGATGCCCCCTGCCAGGGGGTCGCGGCCCTCGGACGCCCGTTCTTGCATCTCTGGTTCGACCGAGCGCTCGCCGAAGGAGAGATGCACCACCACCTCGCAGCCGCCCTCGCCACGGTTCGCGACCGTTAGCCACCCAGAGTAGTCGCGTCCGACCTCCGCGCCCCACTCCATCCTATGCTCGCTCTCATCCACGGCGAGGTAGCCCTCGGCGTCGAAACTGCGCTCCTCATGCCCCGGGTACTCGAGCGTCGTTCTGATCCTCTGGCCTGGGACACCCTCGGCCGAAGGCCCCTCCGCCGAGGAGGCCACCACGGGGGGCAGGTACTCGGGCAGGTTGCCTACGTCCGAGAGCCAAGCGAAGACCTCCTCGGGCGGGGCGTCTATGGTCTGGCTCTGCTCGTACTCTTGGGGCACAGTTTTCTCCCTTCGTCGCCCGACCGGCACGGACAATGTTACCCTCGGGGCGCGGTTACTATGCTATCTGGGTCTGCCAGTCACAAGACAACCGGCGACGCGTAATCCACGGACTTTTGACACCACTCTGACACCACCGGGAACGCAATATCGTGCAACACGTGGCAAAGCAGAGAAAAGAAACCGGCTTAGATATGGGGGATTTGCAACCTCGTGCAAACCCGTGCAACGCGTGAATTATCACTCGTAGCTGGAGCAGGTCAGCGGTTCGAGTCCGCTCGTCGGCTCTCCATTTTACCTGCAAAACACGTAAAAACAGAAAGTCCCCGATGTTCGTGTCGGGGGCTTTGTCAGCAGTAGACTCTAACGGGTGATAGGTGTACGCAGCCATAGATGGGGCCTCCCGAGCTCGGATGACCAACACAGCATCACGATCCCATTGACTCCTTCGCTCGGACGCAACGCGGAGGGGCGAAGGCCCCAGTTCCTGTGAACCAAGGCCTCCACGTCTGTCAGAAAGGCTTGCTTAGCGGCCCTCAACTAGGTCCGCGACGAAGGGGTAACGGTACTCCTCGCCCTGGCTCACCCTGTAGGCCGCGTAACCGGCGTGCACGAAGGGCACCACGGAGACGATGGCCATCACCGGGATCAGCACGAAGCCGACTAGGACCACTAGCAAGAGCGTCGTGACGGTCCAGCCGACGGCCAGTATGACCAGCCACCCTATCTGGTACCACATCGACTGCAGCGCGTGGAAGGCCACCTTCTGGGAGCGATCCTTATAAACGAACCAGATGATCAAACCGGGAAAGGTGTCCAGCGAATAGGCGATGACCTCCTCGATGCTGATGACTTCATCGGACATATCGAATTCCTCCTGCTCGACTAGGGCCTGGAGGCTGCTCTAAGGCACACCTCTGCAGTGCGGAGCGCGGGCGGCGGGTGTGCAAGCGTTCGCGTCATCGATGGTCTAGCCGTCAGCGCTTCTCGGCGTCGACGACCGTACCGAACTCCATGCTGAAGTCTTCGCCGATGTGCTGCAGCCAGTCCGCGACCGCCGGAACGGCTTCGGCCTTCGCCATCGCTGCCTCGCAGAAGCTCCGGTCCTCCCAGATCCAAGCGTCGACGTACGAGCCGTCGTCGAGCTTGGCGAGCGTTACGTCTATCAGCCCCGGAAAGTTCTCCTTCGCCGCCTCAACCATCGTCTCTCGCTTCGCAAGAAACGGCTGCTCCTGGTCACGCTCGATGACGTACCTGCCCAACTCAAGAGTCCTGCTCAACATGACCTCCTTCTCCGCAGTTGATACTATGACAGTATTGAATCAACCTCTTTCCGTTCTGCCCCTTGCTTCAGCTACGTCGAGATCCGGCCTCGATGAGGCCCACAAGATGGCCCTCGGGGTCGGCGAACATCGCGATGCGCGGGCCGTCCGGCAAGTCCATAGGCCCCACCACTGTGCTCCCACCGAGACCCTCGATCTTGCCCAGCGTCGCCTCGAGGTCCCCGACCTCCACGTAGAAGGTGACGTGGCCCTGGCCTCCTTCCGGGGACGCGCCGACGCCGCCGTCGATGCCGCCCTCTACGCCGGGGTGCGCCATCGCGTAGTCCGGGCCCGAAGGCTGCATCTGCCAGTCAAAGGCGTTCCTGTAGAAGCCCTGGAGGGCCTCGGCGTCCTCGCCGACGACCTCGACGTGCACTATCGGGTTACTCATCAGCTTCTCCTCTCTCTGTCCTGCCGCTCTACCGGTGCGGTTGGATGAAATCTAATCGATAATGGTGACAACGAGCGTCACCTACCTCGAAGGTTCGGAGAGATGCTTTGTCGCGCACGGCGAGGTTGGAGTTACTTATTAGGGTTCAGACCAAGCCCCTCTTCACGGCCGCCGAGCTGGCCGAGGAGTTCGGAATCAGCAGGCGCACGATGCTCAGGGACCTGAGCGCGCTCTCGGCGATGGGGGTGCCTTTGCGCTCCACGCCGGGTCCTGGGGGCGGGTACTCCCTGCCGCGGGGCGGCAGGAGGCTTTCGCCTTCTTTGACCGTGGACGAGTCGCTCGCCTTGATCGCCTCCTACGAAGCCCTGCTCAGGTACCCTGTGCACCCCTTCTCGACGCAAAGTCTCTCTGCCGTGACCAAGCTGCGAGCCGCCCTGCCCAGGGAGGTCGTGGCGGAGCTCGACAGGCTGAGGAGGCACGTATTCGTGGCCGGGCCGGCGCACGATTACGAAGCCCCGCTCCTCGGCGAGCTGCTCTCGGCCGCGCTCGACGGGACACACCTGAAGGTTACCTACGACTCGATCAGGTCGGGGATCACCGAGCGGGTGATCTTCCCGTACGGCCTGTACGCCTCGCAAGGGTATTGGTACTGCGCCTGCTTCGACCACAAAAGGGGGACGAATGTCCCGATGAGGGCTGATCGCTTCCTCTCGGCCGAGAAGGTCGAGGGCTTCGAACCACCACAGGAGCTCTCCGTCCGGGACTGGATGAACACTGCGCGGGAGGCGTTCAGCGAGCGGCTCTGGGTGAGGGCCCGGGTCACCGAGCGGGGGAGGAAGAGCTTCGAGCTCACGTCCCTCTTCGGCAGGATCACGCCCGAGGAGGACGGCGTCATCGAGGTGGAAATCCCGCTCTCGGAGATCGACTACTACGCTTCGCGCCTGCTGAGCGTCGGCACGGACATCCGTGTGGACTCCCCGCAGGAGCTGGTTGAGGCCATCGAAAACAAGGCCCGCGAGATCGTACATCTCTACCGACCCCAAACCTCATAGCAACTGGCCGGGAAGAAGTCCGAA
Organism: Rubrobacter sp.; assembly: GCA_036519935.1. Lineage (GTDB taxonomy): Bacteria > Actinomycetota > Rubrobacteria > Rubrobacterales > Rubrobacteraceae > Rubrobacter_D. The sequence goes on from DATDKO010000044.1 coordinate 6,148, forward strand.
AGTTCGTCGCGAGGCCATATGCACCATCCCTGCCGGCGACTTCACGAGATCGCGAGCAGACCGTGCGCGACGAATTTTGTAACGTGCTCCAAGTGCCTAACTGATATGAGATCAGGACGCACTACCCAAAACACGAAACAACCTGAGCTGCGCTTCCGTGCCCTGCTAACCGAGGACGGCATCCGGCACATAGAGCTAGCCAGCGCTTAGGACAAGGACTGAGCCTCGCGTTCAACGGTGGAACAGCTCACTCGTAATGAGACTCTAGGTCAGCGGTTCGAGTCCGCTCGTCGGCTCTCCGTAATCGCCTTAGATAAGCTGTTGTGAATAGACTATGAGTGGTTGCGGACGGCGTCTTCGGACCGGTCTGACCCATAGATAAGCTGGACTTGGACTACAGGTGCCTTGAATCCGATCCGTCGGCCGGTTTGTGGCGCCGTCCTGCAACTGCCCGTAAGACCGGAGCGTCGTGACCTTATAGGAGCTCGCTCTGAGCTGACCCCTCACAGCAGTGTCCGTTCTCCGCGTCGTCGGGCCAAATACTGAGCG
>DATDKO010000045.1:0-6438 GCA_036519935.1 Rubrobacter sp.
TTCTTTGCGGATTTATGCAGCGGGTGGATAAGGAGGTTCGATGCTGCTACGGGAGAGGTCTCCGGGTTCGCCACTGGGCTAAGCAGCCCCGTCGCTCTCAAGGTCGGCAAGGGCGGTAGCCTCTACTACCTGAGCAGGGGCGGCGGGGGCCTGGTTGGAAAGATTCGCTACACAGGCACCTAGACGCTACAACGTTCCTCATAACGATAGAACCGGCAGGCGGTACCCGCGTGCTGCTAAGAAGAGGCGGCTGGTGCCCGGTGCACGATCATATCCGGGTCAATGTTTTTGATCGTCGCTGTAGCGGTGGTTTGTTGGAGTGGGATCGCAACGTATACTCCGAACCTCGATGGAGCCGAAAGCCCACTTAGCCAATCGATCATGACAGTTCCGGCTAGCCCTTCCATCCTTGCGGCGACCCTACGGTAGAAAATCTTCGGGCAGCTGCTCCGCTAGCTCTTCACTTCGTAGCGGCCGTGCGAAGTAGTACCCTTGTCCCAAATCGCACCCCATGTCCCTCAGCAAGGCTGCTTGGTCGGAGGTTTCGACCCCCTCGGCCAGCACCTCAATGCCCAAGGTGTGGCAAAGTTCTATGATCATTCGCACCAATGCCGTGTCCGTCGCGTTCCCTCCGAGCCCATTTACGAATGTCCTATCCACCTTCACGCGGTCCACAGGCAAGCGTTTTAGGTACGACAGTGATGAATAGCCGGTGCCGAAGTCGTCCAGGTACAACCGGATACCCATCTTCTTCAGGGCTTCTAGTGCTTGGGTGTTGTGCTCCGAGGCTCCTATCAGGACGGTCTCGGTGATGTCGAGCGCCAAGGCGTGGGCATCCAGGTCTGTTCGCCTCAGTGCTTCTTCGACGGTCTGTGCCAGCCCTCGGCGTGCTAGCTGCCTTGCGGAGAGGTTGACCTGCATCGTTGCGGGAGGGGCAGGAAGATGCTCTTCTTCCCACCGCTTCGCCTGCCGGCAAGCCTCCTCCAACACCCAACTGCCGATAGGCGTGATGAGATCCGTTTCCTCGGCAAGGGGCACGAAGGTCGACGGTTTGAGTAGTCCCCTTTCGGGATGTTGCCAGCGCAGCAGGGCTTCGAAGCCGACCATGCTCCCGTTGTGCAAGGAGACCTCGGGTTGGTAGTAGAGCACGAACTCCCCCTGCTCTAGGGCTCGTCTGAGTTCGGCCTCTAGCTCGAGACGTTCCTGCGCGCGAGTCTGCATGGCCGGGTCGAACACCGCGTAGCGGCCGGGGCCTTGCTCCTTGGCTCGGTACATCGCAACGTCCGCCTCGCGTAGCATCCCTTCGGGGTCGTCGTTGGCGTGAGCAGTGCCCAAAGCGATGCCGACGCTGGTGCTGACGCTCACCTGATGGTCGTCCACGGTGAAAGGTTCCCGAAGAACCTCGGCGATCCTCTGCGGCACCCGGATCACCTCGGAGAGGTTCTCCACAGTCTCCAGCAGCACGGCGAACTCGTCTCCCCCGAAGCGCGCAAGGACGTCTTCGGGCCGCAGCTGCTGCTTGAAACGCTCGGCGACCGTGACGAGGAGCCTGTCGCCCGCCTCGTGCCCCAGGGAGTCGTTTATGGTCTTGAAGCGGTCCAGGTCCATGAACAGCACTCCCACCTTGGGGCTGTCTTTCCGACGCCTCCTCGTGCGCAGCAGGGCCTGTCCGAGGCGATCGACGAAGACGCGGCGATTGTACAAACCCGTGAGGAGATCATGGGAAGCCCGGCGTTCGAGTTCCGCTTCGAGGGCCTTGCGCTCGGATATGTCGGTGGAGACGCCGATCATGCCCGCGGGGTTTCCTCGGTCGTCGAAGAAGGGTGTGGCGGTACCCAACACGGACACGTAGGAGCCGTCCTTGCGCCTGAGAAGCGTCTCGCCCGACCAGGTTCTTCCCGCCCGTAGGTGGGAAGCGACCACCTCTGCATGATCCAGCAGCTCCTCAGAGAGCGTCAGGTCCCTCAGCCTGCGCCCCAGCGCCTCCTCCGAGGACCAGCCGTAGAGTTCCTCTGCAGCCCTGTTCCAGTAGAGGACCTTCCCCTCGAGGTCGGTGGCGATGATGGATTGCCCCGCGGCCTCGAGCAGCTTGGCCTGGAAACGCAGCTGCTCCTCCTCTTTACATGCCACGATATGCACCTCCATCAAATCTGCAAAACAAAACCGGCCAGCACCGTTTGCGGTAGTAGCCGGTTGCGCCACTGGCTCCACTCATCCGAGGCACCCAAGTACGGGAGTGAGCTTCTCAGCCTCTATCAGCAGCTGGGTTTTGCAGTACACATAGCATACATGCGCGGGGCTTTACCGCGCAACTTTCACCTTCTAGGCACTTCAAGCAGTAAGGGCTACTCCTCTCGGAGGATGTGATACGGAGGTTGCTCGCCTCCGGCCATGGCTTTATGCTACTGGTTGCGAGGGAAAGAAGGTAGAGGCCGAGAAGCCCGTCCCGCAGTTGGGCACCTTTTGGGGCGAGTGGAGCCAGTGGCGCAACCGGCTACCGCACAAACAGCAAGGAGGTAGCCTGTTGTGAGACGCGTCTTGTTAATCCTTTTGGTGGCGTTAGGACACCCAAGTCGGCATAGGCAGCATGGGTGTTGTTGGACCGGGGCTATGCGTCCTTCCGAGAACACGCCTTCCATGCGCTCGAAGGAATAGAGGTAAAGACCACGCAGCCTTTTGTGGCCTCCCTTGGGCAAGGGGATGTTCTAAGGAGGAGTGAGCATGGATGAGGAAATGCTCCCCAAGTTCGACTACTATCTGGACGAGTCGGACCCGGAAATCCGACGGAGCAGCGCTTAGAATGGCTCGGGCCGCAGTATCGAGAGCAGGACTCGTAGGCGCTTGGCTGCTGAAGGGCTACGGAGAGGAAGGAGATCAGGAAACTCTCGGAAGGAAAAGGAGCCCTGTGTCGAGTTGCCCTGCTCCACCTACACCCTAGCCAGGGGCGATGAATGTTGGGTGAGTATGCAGTGTACAGGCGAGAAATCTATCTTCTACGAGGTTGGGTGAATACTTATGCTTTCCCCTTCCTCCGAGTAAGAGAGGAGCGCCGGTGGATGGTGCTACGACGACGGCGGTAGGGATCATCGGCGATGATCCGCTGGTCTCCCGGATCTTAGGGCTGTTGCTCGAGGGGGCTGGCTACGAGGCGCGTCCCGTAGACAGGTCCGCCGCCTTGGAGGACCCGAGCGTGGCGCTGGCGGGTGTAGACCTGGTGCTCTTCCTGCCATTACTCGGCGACGAACGCAAGGGTGAGCTTCTGGGCGTCGTGAAGGGCGACCCGGCGACCGCTGACTTGCCGGCCCTCAGCCTCTCGACTGACCTGAAAGCGGAGCTGGACGGGAGGTCGGACTCGGTTTTGCCCTGGCCGTGGTCCACGGAAGCCCTCGTGCGAGCGATCGAGCAGGCCGTGCATGCGCCTGGCGGAGACGAAGCGCCGCGTAGGTAGCACCGTACGTGTGTGCCGCCCTTCCGTTGCGTACTGGCTACTACTTGACCTGTTCGATCGACGTCAGCAGCATCCTGAGCGCCCCCCCTCGCATCTTCTCCCTATCCGAAAGACCCCTTTTCTGCTCCAGGCGTTCCAGCGTCTCCAGCGCCTCCTCCAGGTGGGGTTTGAGGTTCGCCAGGTCCTCGTTTTGGGACGTCTGGGCCAGGCATGGCAGCTCCTGGAGGGCGCTAGTCAGGGCCCTGCTTGCCTCCCACTCTTGGTGGTTCCATCCCTGGTCTCGCTCTTGGCGGTTCGGCAACCCGGCTACCTCCTTCAGAGGTCCGTAGGCTTTGCGCCCCCGCCTTGCGGCGGGTTTGCCCTTGTCGAACGTATTCGGGCATTGTAATCCATCGCAGACACGACACGTATGCCGGGCGGCCGTTTCGAGCTTGGCTAACCGGCTTCCAAGAACTCCGTCAAGACGAAGTTCGGCATAGCCCCGCTTCACACGGCCCAGGACCGCCAGCGAGGAAGCAAGAAGAGGGGCGGCCCGCTAAAAGGAGAAAGGGAAAAAGAGGACCGCAAAAACGCTGCGACACTTATAACCCTACGACTGCGAACAGAGATGCGCCTCTGCCAGCTGACCATAATCAGCTATACCAGGTGGCCATTTCTATTTCTCAATCGCTGCTCAGCCACGGTCCAGTCGAACCAAAACCGCCGACGGGCTGATCGTGTACCAAGGGGTATTATGTGCCATAACAGGGGATGAATCCGGAAACGTTCTCTTAGGTGTTTGGGGCCAAAGCGAAGGCCGCGCTGCATTAGGATATGAGAGAAGAGCGCGACCAGTATAGTGGGGGGCGGGCGCGTGCTCCATGGGGAGGGGACGCGCCCGACCTTGGGTGCTACTGTACGTCGCGCTCAAGCTCAGCGCATCTGCCATCGGTGCCTACCCATACGACGTTTAGCCGAACGTGTTGTATGTCCTCCTCCAAAAGTCTTAGGCCTAGACACTCCGAAGGATACCCCGGCCCGCTCGGTTGCTGGTTAGTGCACCCCGACCGGCGGGAACCAAGAAATCCCGCTCCCTCCTGACCTCAAGCCTTCCGTGCACTGGAACGTGAAGACCGACCCACAGAAGGAGGAGGGCTGAGCGCACTCGCGAACTGCGGAGAATGTAGCAAAGATAAAGTTCGCAGAATTTCCCTTCCGCGCACTCCGGTGAATAAGAAAAGGTGTTGCTACTCGAGAGCGATAGCTGAGCGATCTCTGCACCCTATGCTCCACTATGCACGGGGCCTGGCGGGAGCGTCCCTACCACGGTACATCCTTACCGGTGACACTATGTGCGTTACGCATGTGCCCCTCAGCATACCTCGTTGTGTGGGGATCTCTGAGAAGTGGCCACATGGCATATACAAGATTGGCCACCTAGCAGAGGGCGCGGCCCTCCCTACTCGATAGTCTGTACTTGCTACAGCGAAGCAATCTACCGAGACCATGGAACTCACTACCAATAAACAAGGAGGAGAGAGAGATAGGAATGGACTCAAGGAACGAGATGTGTAAGGGAACTGAGAAAGGAGACAACTAGATATGCGAACTAAGCTGAGGGGCAAGGTAACGCTCCTCTTTCTGACGTTGGGGCTGCTGCTCGCCGTACCGGCGGTGGCGCTCGCCGCCGACGTTGTTGTGCCTGATGGCGACCTGGTCACTCCACTCAATCAAGCGGGTGACGCAACTAACCCGATTAATCTGGGACCGGTCAAGGGCGGGGTACAGCTGACCAAGGATGTTAGCTTCGAACTCCAATGCGCAAGCAACAACAATCACGTCGACGATACTCAGGGCGTTGATATCGCCTTCCTGCCGGCGGGAGGCTCAGGCTCAACCGTCCCAGCCGGCGCAACCGCGACCGCTACCAACGCCCACATTGGCGCCACGAGCGGGACAGATCCTGGTGTCCCAACATCCTGGCCCAACGACGGTCAGAATTGCTCTACAGCAGGAACCAGTACTACTCCTGTACAGGACAACGGTAACAGCACGGTCACCATCACTCCGCCTTCGGCCGAGGGCACCTACGATTTCGTCATAAAGTACCAAACCTCCGTGTCACCAGTGGGGAACAATGACGGGCAAGCCCTCCAGGGCAACGGCGTTGTGTCCGTCTTCTATAGGCTGACGGTCGACAATACGGCACCCAGAGTCACCGCTGTTTCGCCGTCGGACGGCGCGACTAACGTGCTGAAGGGGTCCAACGTCGAGGCCACCTTCTCTGAGGATATGAACGCGGCCACACTCAATGACGCCGAAGGCGACGGCAACTTCACGCTCAAGAAGACGTCCGATAACAGCCTGGTTGGCGCTGTCGTGTCATACAACGCAACGGACAAGAAGGCCACGCTCAACCCGAACGCGGATCTGGCTTACAACACACAGTACACCGCCACCGTAACTACGGGGGCTACGGATGTTGCCGGCAACGCGCTTGACCAGGACTCCGGCACAGCGGGTAACCAGCCCAAGACCTGGACGTTCACAACGGAGCCACCTCCAAACACCGCTCCGGTAGCCAACAAGGACAGCTACAACGTCAACGAGGACGGGACGCTCAACGTTCCAGCCCCCGGCGTGCTCGGCAACGACACCGACGCCGACAACAACCCCCTCACGGCGACGCTGGTGGGGACGGGGCCCAGTAACGCCAGCAGCTTTAGCTTCAACCCGGACGGCTCCTTCAACTACACCCCGGCTGCTAACTACAACGGCCCCGATAGCTTCACCTACAAGGCCAACGACGGCACCGCTGACAGCAACGTGGCCACGGTGACCATCACGTCGCTTCGGTCAACGACGAGCCTAGCTTCACGGCGGGCGCCAACCAGACGGTAAACGAGGACTCCGGAGCGCACAGCGTCGCGTGGGCTACCGCTATCTCTGCCGGTCCTAACGAGACCCAGACGCTAAACTTCGAGGTCACCAACGACAACAACGCCCTGTTC
>DATDKO010000046.1:0-3104 GCA_036519935.1 Rubrobacter sp.
CCTCTTCAGCACCTCGGCGGCCTTCTCGATGCCCGCCGCGAGGGGCGTGCGGCCACCGGTCGGGAGCTCCTCGAGGCGCGGGGCGGCCAGTGCTACGCTCGACGTCGGGGGCAGGAGTATCCTGGCTCCTTCTCCACGGAAGGAGATCATGGCTACCTTATCGCGGCGCTGGTAGGCGTCGTTCAAGAGGGACAGGACGGCGCCCTTGACGGCGGACATGCGTTTGCGGGCTGCCATAGAGCCGCTCGCGTCGACAAGGAAGAGAATCAGGTTCCCCTCCCTCCCCTCCCTGACGTTCTGGCGCAGATCGCAGGTACGAACCTCGATCCCCGGTCCCTCACGGCCCCGCGCCCTCTGGTGCGGCGCCGCGGCCCTTACCGTCGCCGCAAACGCCACGTCGCTCGGTTTCCCTCCGTTCTCCCTATCCGCGACAGGATGCCCGGTCTCACCCGAGACCCGGCTCCTGCGGCCGAGAGGCCCACCCTTGCCCTTCTCGGTAACCTCGAGCCGCACAGGGTCGAACGGATCCGAAGCTGCGTAGCTCCGCTCTCCGGCTCCCGTCCGTGCCTCCGAAGGCTCGGGATCTCGCACGCTACTAGAAACCCCACCGTCATCCTCGCTCGCGGAAGGCGGGAGCGTACCACCGTCAGGGCCGTCAGGCGGGTCCGGCTCTTCGGAGAGGGCGTTCTCCAGTTCTTCGGGGTCCATGCCGGGCTGCTCGAAGGGCCCGCGTCTGCGGCGGTGCGAGAGGGCCAGCAGAGCGGCCTGCTTCACGTCGTCGAGGACCACTTCGTTCCTGGCGTCCCATGCGGCCAGCGTACGGGCGGTCTTGGCTGTAACCAGGTCGCCGCGCAGGCCGTCGACGCCGAGTTCCGCGCAGAGGGTCGATATCCTGAACAGGATGTCCTCGTCCATGCTGACGCCGGGAAGCAGCAGACGGGCCGATTCCACGGAAGCCGCGAGCTTCGCGTCCACGTTCGACCATTCTCTGGAGAACTCCTCAGGGGCAGCCTCGTAGCGTAGCCTGCGCCTGACGACCTCGACCCGGTCAGCGGGATCCGGGCTCCCTGAGACCTCAACGGTGACGCCGAAGCGGTCGAGGAGTTGCGGGCGGAGCTCGCCCTCCTCGGGGTTCATTGTGCCGACCAGGATAAAGCGCGACGGATGCCGCACGCTCACGCCCTCGCGCTCGACGTGGTTCACACCCATAGCGGCTACGTCGAGGAGCAAATCCACGAGGTGGTCGGAGAGAAGATTCACCTCGTCCACGTACAGGATGCCCCTGTGGGCCGCCGCCAGCAACCCCGGCTCGAACGCCTTACTCCCCTCCGAGAGCGCCTTCTCGATGTCCAGAGTCCCGGCGAGACGGTCCGTGCTCGCCCCCACAGGTAGCTCCACAAGCCGCACCGGCCTCGACTCGGCGGAGGCACCGAGCGGGTGCGGTCCCGCCGGGCATTCCGGGTTGGGGGCTTCCGGATCGCAGGAGTAGGGACAGCCAGAGATGACCCGTATACTGGGCAATAGGCTCGCCAGCGCCCGCACCGCCGTGGACTTCGCCGTCCCTTTCTCGCCGCGCACGAGCACGCCCCCTACTTCGGGGGAGACGGCGTTCACGAGCAGGGCCAGTTTCAGATCGTCCTGGCCCACGATGGCTGAGAATGGATAGGGATGCATGTACGCGTTCATGAGATGCCTTCCTCCAGCATCCCTTCGTTCTCCAGATAAACCTGTTTCAAAGCTTCAAGGTCTTCGGCGTCCGGTTCGGACCAGAGGCCGCGTTGCGCCGCTTCGAGCAGGCGCTCCGAGATGGCGCGGAGCGCCCAGGGGTTGGACTGCTGCATGAAGTCCCTTACTTCCTGGTCAAGGACGTACTTCCTGGTTACGTCGCTGTACATCCAGTCTTCGACGACACCAGCTGTGGCATCGTACCCGAAGAGATAGTCCACGGTGGCGGAGAGCTCGAAGGCGCCCTTGTAGCCGTGGCGCTGCATGGCCGTTATCCACTTCGGGTTGGCGACGCGGCTCCGGAAGACGCGGCGGGCCTCTTCGGTTAGGTCCCTCGTCTTCACTCTCGATGGGTCTGCGGAGTCTCCGATGTACGCTTTCGGGTCGCGGCCCGTAAGGGCCCGGACGGCGGCGATCATACCTCCGTGGTATTGAAAGTAGTCGTCCGAGTCGAAGAGGTCGTGCTCACGGTTGTCCACGTTCTTTACTGCGATCTCCGTTCTGCGCAGGTTGGACTCCATGACCCCCCGCGCCTCGACGCCATCTAACCCTCTACCATAGGCATACCCTCCCCAGACAGCATAGACCTCCGCAAGATCCTCGTCCGTACGCCAGTTGCGGGCGTCCATCAGGGGGAGCAGGCCTGCGCCGTAGGCGCCTGGCTTGGACCCGAAGATGCGCGTGGTCGAGCGGCGTTCGTCGGCGCCCCGGCTCCTCTCCTCGCCGGCGTGCTTTTTGACGAAGTTCATGTCATCGGGCTCCTCGAGTTCCGCGACGGTGGTGAAAGCTTCGTCAAGGAGGGAGATCAGATTCGGAAAGGCATCCCTGAAGAAGCCGCTGATCCTGACGGTAACGTCGATCCTTGGACGTCCGAGCTCTCCTGGAGGGATTACCTCGAGCCCGACGACCCGCCGCGACTCCTCGTTCCAGACGGGTCGCACACCGAGCAGAGCCAGGATCTCCGAGACGTCGTCGCCCTGGGTTCTCATGGCTGCCGTCCCCCACACCACTATGCCGACAGTCTCAGGATAACGGTCCTCTTCTTCGAGATAGCGCCGAAGCAAGTCGTCAGCGAGCCCCTGTCCGACTTCCCACGAGAGCGCGCTCGGCAGCGCCTTCGGATCCACGGAGTAGAAGTTGCGCCCCGTTGGTAGCACGTTCACCAGCCCGCGCGTTGGGGACCCGGAAGGTCCCGCAGGCACGTACCTACCCCCGAGACCGGAGAGCAGGTTCCCCATCTCTTCGGGCGTGCGCATCAGGCGCGGAACGACCTCCTCGGTCGCAAAACGCAAAGACCGCTCCACGCCAGCGTCGGCGAAGCCTAGCGTCTCCTGACACACCGCGCCTACGGCGCACGCGTCCCAGCCACGGTCCTCCAT
>DATDKO010000047.1:0-13368 GCA_036519935.1 Rubrobacter sp.
TGCACAACTTGAGGCAGATATCCCGGACGCAGGCAGCGCGGCGGGCCGCATGAGTACGAAGGAGTCTGAAGGCGCTGCTTGAAGCGCTTTCCGGGAGTTTTGCCCATGGATATGGGCATTTCGCACCAAGAACTAGTACTACGTCATGACGAAGTTCGCAGAATCAACCTACTACGAGGCCGCGCCAATAGGGAGCGTGCCAGCATGTACGTGGCCACGAGTTGCATTTTATGGCGTGACAGTTTAGCGCGCGAGTAATTGGCTATGATACGCCAGCAGGCACGCTAGCGGAAAGGGTTCGCATCTTGAGCGAGGAGAGAAGCGGCGGCAGGAGGTTCAACTCGGCCACCGACGCGGAGATCCTGAAAGCCGACGTCGCAGACTCCTACTTCCACAGGACGATGCAGATCCTGCGCGCCCGCGGCCTCGAGGATACCCCCGTGCACGCCGAGCTCGCCTACAAGACCTCGGACCCACACGAGTGGTTCGTGGTCGCCGGCCTCGATGAGGTAGCCTACCTACTCGACGGCGTCGAGGTCGATGCGCGGGCCGTCCCAGAAGGGACGATCTGCCGTCCCCACGAGCCGGTACTGACGCTCTCGGGCCCCTACGGCGCTTTCGCAGAACACGAGACTGCCATACTCGGTCTGCTCTGCCAGGCCTCGGGCATTGCCACGGGGGCGGCCCGCTGCCGGCTCGCCGCCGGCGAGAAGCCCGTAGTCTCCTTTGGAGCACGTAGGATGCACCCGGCCATCACCCCCATGATCGAACGCTCCGCCTACCTGGGCGGATGCGACATGGTCGCAGTCGATCTGGCCGTGGAACGTCTCGGCATCCCCGCCACGGGGACGACCCCCCACGCCCTCGTCCTGGTGCTAGGCTCGACAGCCGAGGCAGCCCGTGCCTTCGATGAGACAATGGAACCAGATGTGCCGCGCACCATAATCATAGACACCTTCGACGACGAGAAGTTCGGCGCGCTACTCGCCGCCAGGGCCATTCCGGATTCGATCTACGCGATCCGGATGGATACGCCGGGCAACCGCCGCGGCGACTTTTTGGACCTTATGCGCGAGGTCCGCTGGGAGCTAGACCGCAACGGCTTCGAGCACGTGAAGATCTTCGCCTCAGGGGGCATCAACGTCGATTACATCCTCCACCTGAACCCCATTTGCGACGCCTACGGTGTCGGCGGCGCTATCGCGGACGCCCCAATGATCGACTACTCGCTCGACATTGTTGAGGTGAACGGCGAAGACCGCTCAAAACGCGGCAAGCGCGGCGGGCGCAAACGCCTCCTGGAACTGAAGGGCGGCAGGCGCGCGATCCTGCCTGAGTCAACGCCAGCTCCTGAGGGCGCCAGCGACGTCCTGAGCCCCCTACAGGAACTCTATTCCTCCCCGCCAGACATCAGCGCCCTGCGCCAGCGCGTCCTCGACCAGCTGGGCACCGGCGGCTTCGAACTCTGAAGCTTCGCTCTCACCGCCTAGACCAAATTGGCTAGCGATAAATCACCCATTTGGGCGATGTAGGATCGTATCCTTTGGTTCATGATTATAGTCGGGTCAAGGAAAAAAAGGGAGGCGTCATGGACAACTCGAACGGCGGAGCCAGAATCCTGACCTGCCCCTTCTGCTGGGAGGCCGAACTCCGATCCTTTGGCCGCAACTCCCTCCGTTGTGACGAGTGCGGAGGCGTGCTAGGGGGAGCGCTTCTGGAGGCGCTCCACATGATAGTCACGCTTCCCGACGCGGCCGGCGGCCACGCCTGCGAGTGCGGCCACCCAGAGATGAGACACCTTCCCGACGGTGTTTACCGATGTCCGGCCTGCGGATCTGAGGTCACCCCCATCTCCGCCCCGGTGTCCTGGAAGTCCCCGGACCACACCGAAGCATACTGGTGCGGCTGGCTCGACGGCCGTTACGGAGATCCGGAATGGTTCACGAAAAACCCCCGCCTGGCCAAATGGGAAGGCTCTTCAGACCGCCTCGACTACTACCGCGGCCACCGCGCCGGCTACGAAGCCCGTCTGCGGAAGACCGGGCTCGTCGAAGCCTCATAGCACTTCGTCACGTTCCGCGCGAGCTGATCACCAGGTAGTAGCTACACTCCCCCTTACCGGCGTTGTCGAAACGGTGCCTCACGTCGGCCTCGAAGTACAACGCATCTCCCTCCCCGAGCACATACTCCTCACCACCTAGTATCGCCCTCAATTCGCCCCGCTCGACGAGGATGTGCTCTTCGACGCCCCTGCGGTGCGGCGGAAACTCGCCCGAGGTAGAGCCCTCGGGTATCTCGTTGCGGATGAACTCAACGCCTCTCCCCACGAAGTTCGGGGAGAGGAGCTGGCGCTCGAAGCCCGTCTCGGGGTCGCGCATGACCATGCGCGTCTCCCTGGGCACGACGACGACCTCGCGCCGCTCCCCCATGCCGGCAAGCTGCGAGAGCGTCACACCAAGCCCCTCAGCCAGCTTGGCGGCGACCACCAACGTGGGGTTCTTCTCCCCACGCTCGAGCTTGGAGATCATGGCCCGACTTACCCCGGAACGCTCGGCCAACTCCTCCAGCGTCAGACCTCGCCCCCGGCGTAACTCCCTCGCACGACCCCCCAATCGCCCGGAAGAAACCGCGGAGACCATCCTAGAACCCCCGCTTGCAGCCGCATCGTCCATTTGGTAGAAGCCATTCTATCATGGTAGATTTATTGGGGATCTTGATCTCGGCGATGCCTTTCGCGGTCGCCGCCGTGGGGCTGGCGGGGCTGGGGTGGCCTGCGTCCACCGCTGGTGGTGCGTCGCTGGCTGTGGCTGTGTTGGGGGCGGTAGTGTGGCCGGGTCTGGAGGCCACCGCGGTGCCTGGTGCTCTCTTTGGGGGACTCGGGACCTCGGCCCAGGTGCTCTACGTGCTATTCGGAGGGTTATGGCTCTACAACCTGCTTTCGGCAGGAGGGGCTGTCGAGGCGGTGTCGCGCTTTCTCGGGTGCCTAGAGCCTGACCGTGTAGCGCTGGCGGCAGGAGTCGTGGTAGGGGTGGCGCCCTTCTTCGAGTCCGTTACGGGATTCGGGGTGGCCGTGGTCATAAGCGCCCCGATCCTGCTGGCTGCGGGGTTCACACCGCTAAGGGCCGCCGTACTGGCGAGCTGGGGCCAGTGCGCCGTGCCATGGGGGGCCCTCGGTGTCGGGACCGTGATCGGGGCCCATCTTGCGGGGTTGGGCTTCGGAACACTCTCCGACGCGAGCGCATTCTTGAACATCCCTCTCTTCCCTGTCTACGGCGTCGCGGCCGTCGCGCTTGCGGGCGGGTGGCTGGGGGTACGCAGGCACGGCGCGGAGGCGATAGTGCTCGGGCTGGTCACAGGAGCCGGGACGATCCTTACGAGCCTTTACCTGGTGCCTGAGCTCTCCGGCGCCGTTGGGGGCCTAGCTTCTACTGCGGTCTTCCTAGCGAGGAGGCGTAACCGGCTCGTAGGAGTTCCTGTGCGTGCGCTGCTCCCCTACGCGTTCCTGCTCTCGCTGGTAGCGGCGGCGAATGGCATCGGTGCGCTGCGCTCGGGTCTCGAAGAGCTAGGTCCCGTCTTCGACGGTCCGGGCCTCCCGTTGCTCATTTCGGGGGCGTTCGCGGCGCTGCTGTTGGGTCTCGGCGCAGACGAAGTGGGCACCACGACGCGGAGAACCGCGACGCAGTGGCTTCCGGTGGCAGGGGCCGTCCTTACGTTCGTTCTGGCGGGAGAGGTGGTGGCAGAGAGCGGTGCGGCGGGGCTGCTTGCCGGAGGCGCAGAAGCCCTTGGGACCGTCTTTCCCGCGGTCTCGCCCGTGCTCGCGGCCCTCGGCGGCGCCCTCACCGGCTCCAACGCAGCCTCGAACGCATTGTTCATGCCGCTCCAGGTCGAGGCGGCGCGGGGACTCGACGTATCTGAGGTGCTCACGGCCGCGGTGCAGAACGTCGCAGGCAGTCACGCCAGCATGCTCGCCCCGCAGCGCCTGGTCCTCGCGGCCACGGCCGCGGGCCTACTCGGCAGGGAAGGCGACATCTTGCGTGCCTCGGTCGCCCCCGTAGCCGTCTCCATCGGTCTGCTCGCGATCCTCGGGATGGTGCTTCGCTAGGGCGTTGGGCGAGACGCCCGTACCGACTCGCCTCTTCCAGCCAATCTTCGACCAGTTGGGGAATTCTGCCGGTCCTGGTCCCGCGCTTGCGCTACACGGTTGTTGCCGAGGTCTCGGCGGTGGGTTCCCGTATCTTCTGGCCCGAACGCCGGGTTTCTATCCTGCACTTCTCGAGAAGAGCGATGGCCTTCTCGTAGAGCTCTTCTTCAGTACAGGCGTACTGACCGCCCTCGAAGCCTACTTTCTCATTTTCACAGATTTCCTGCATCACCAGGAGGCTACACGTTGCAGAGCGCCTTGAGGTTACAAAAGTGCAACATTACGGTAAGAGCCTGATAACCTGACCGAGGATTCGACCCTACTTTGTTATCCACTCGGTGGTTGGCGAGGTAGGTTTCGCAGACACCTATACTGATCAAGTACCGTAAGCGAGGAGACCATAACGAGTTCGACTCTGCATCGTCCGAACGTGATTCGGCCTGACGGAGGTCGCGGAACGTGAGAAAATCGCGCACCGCCCGATTTGCGGGATTCCTGCATAAATGCCGTGCGACTTGGCTGGGGCCCTCGGACCCTTTAAGCTACGAAGAAGCCGAGCGTTAGCGAACCAGGGAGGATGGATGGGCCAGAAACCAGACAGGGACGTCGAGAAGATCTACTCCACTTCGGAGTTCGTGGCGAAGTTGCGAAGGCTGGCCGATGCGCTGGAGGCGGGCGAGCGGTTCGAGATCCAGGTAGCCGGAGAGAGAGTCTACGTGCCCGCCCGCGCCGAGTTCAACATCGAGCACGAGCGGGAGGGGGACGAGGAGGAGATCGAGTTCCAACTCAAGTGGACCAACTCCTCGTGAGCCCTTTCCTTCGCGCCCGGTCTGGTACCGGAGTTCCGTTTGTTCGATCCCTCTGAGGCGCTGGGCGGCCGAGAAATCACCCATCCGACCGCGCCAGACGTTATCGTCCTGAGCTACGAGGGCATCATAGGCGGGCAGGAGCGCCGCCTCGCCTCAAGGGACCACATTCGCCGCGGAGAGTGATCGCGGTGAAGGGCGCCAGCGATGGGCTCTAGGTTCACGCGGCGCCGGTTTCTAACGGCCGCGAGCGCAGGCGCCGCTTACCTGGCGTTGATCCCCACGGCGGGCTGCGAGCCGCCCGAGCGCTCCTCGAAGGTGAGATCCTCGCGCACCCCAGCGGTCAAACCCCTGCCAGGCGCTCCATTCCCGTCTGACGGCGTGTGGGCCTTCCGCTCTCGCCCCGACCTTAGCCCACCCGCGGTCGAGGTGGCCACAAAGGCGCGCGACACTGCCCCAGGCTATATCTTCCTCGCCCCGGAGAAAGGCGGCGCAGGGAAGGGCGGCTCGATGATTATCGACGATCGCGGGCAGGTTGTGTGGTTCCACCCCCTGCGCGGCCCGTACGGACGCACGATGAACTTCGAGACACAGATCTACCAGGGCAGAGACGTCCTGACCTGGGGGCAGACACCGGGCCAGTACGTGATCTTCGATGCCTCCTACCGCGAGATAGCCCGCTTTACAGCCGCCAACGGCTACAACGGGGACCATCACGAGTTCCTCATCAGCCCGCAAGACACCGCACTGATCACGATCTACAACGCGGTGCCAAGGGACCTCACCTCCGTCGGCGGCTCCAAGGATAGCGTAGCCATACAAGGCATCGTTCAGGAGTTGGATATCCAGACCGGAGAGGTGCTCTTCGAATGGCGCAGCATCGACCATGTAGCCCTGGAGGAGACCTACGTCACAACCTCGGAGGATCACTATCCTGGCATCGACTACTTCCACCTCAACTCCATAGATGTAGAGCCAGACAACAACCTGCTTATCTCTGCCCGCGAAACCTCAGCCGTCTACAAGATAGACCGCAAGAGCGGTGAGATCATATGGCGTCTCGGCGGCAAGAAGAGCGACTTCCAGATGGGCCCAGGCACGCAATTCGCCTTCCAGCACGACGCCCGACGCCTGCCCGATGGCACTATCAGCATCTTCGATAACGGCAGCCTGGTCTTCGAGAATGGCACTCCCAAGGCGGTAGAAGAGTCCCGCGCCATCGTGCTGGACCTCGACGAGGAGCGGATGCGCGCTGCGCTGGTGCGCGAGTACACCCACCCCGACAAACAGTACGCCGATGCGGCCGGCAACATGCAGGTGCTGCCGAACGGTAACGTGTTCGTAGGCTGGGGCAGGGGACTGGCCGTCTCTGAGTTCAGCAACGATGGGGAGCTGCTCTTCGACTTCAGGGTGTCGCCCGAACACAGGTCCTATCGGGCCTTCCGCTTTCCGTGGAGCGGCAGCCCGTCAGATCAGCCCGCTGCAGTGGCGGAGCGCACCTCGGAAAACGAACTGGAAGTCTACGCCAGTTGGAACGGGGCCACGCAGGTCGCCGCCTGGGAGGTACTCGCCGGCCCGCACCCCGGCCAACTTGAGTCCTTGGGATCCATTCCCCGGGACGGATTCGAAACAGCCATGCAGGTGCAGACCACCGAACCATACGTCGCCGTGCAAGCAAAACACCGTACGGGACGAGTACTCGGCGCCTCCACTCCTGTCAAAACATGATGCAAGTCAGCATGTCAGCCCGCCGCCTGCGGCGGCTCTCAGCATCTCAGCTACTCCCCGCCAGCGAGGCTCCTGCACGCAGAGTCAGGTTCTGCGGTAAACGATGCGGGGCCTTATCTACCGCAGAGCAAACGAACGCAAGCAGCTATCAACATAGCTGAGGTGCTGAAATGCTGCAAGCTCATAGACTTCGAAGATTACCGACCAGGACTTTCTCTCCACTGGAGCCGGGGTCACCGTCATCGGGTTCGCGGGTCACCTCTATCTCCTGGTACGACACAGCGCTGGCAGGTGCCGTGAGGTTCACGGTCGTCTGGCCTCCCTGCTGCGCCCGGAAGGTGCCGCAGCTGATCCGTCCGCCATCTTCTTTGGCGTACCACAGCTCATAGTATTCGTCCTTCCGGAGTTCGGGCAGGCCCCATACCACGAGCTCGATCTGAAGGTTTCCCCCTTCAACCTTCCCGCTGATCTCGCCTGCGCCCTCCGAGGCGGGAACCGTCGCGGTCAGGGGAATTCCGTCTGAGGAGTCTTCTGTGATCGTCCACAAGAGACCGGCGCCAAGGACAGCGACGACCAGCAGCGCGGCCGCCGGAACCCAGATCCTCCACCCGCCTCTGGCGCGGGCTGGCATCTCGCCCCCCGCCCTCGCCAGCACGCGGTCCTTGAGCTCCGGCGGCGACCTGCCGGCAGCCAACTCTCGGAGGAGGTCGTGGGTCTGGCCGGCGCGAGCCAGTTCACCCCGACATCCGGAACACCCCTCTAGATGACCCTCCAGCTCACGCTCTTCCTCGACGGATAGCTCCCCGAGCAGGTAGGGGCCGAGGAGCTCCTCGAAGCGATCTTCAGTCATGTCGAGACTCCTCCGCTGCGGGGCTGACCAGGCTCCGGTGGAGCCTCTTGAGGGCGGCCGTGGTCCGGCTTTTGATCGTCCCCAGAGGGACGCCGGTCCGGCGGGAGATCTCGCGCTGTGAGAGTCCTTCGAAGTACGCAAGGGTCAATACCTCCCGATGCTCATCGGGGATGCGCGAGAGCGCCCTGGCGACGTCCCAACCGTCCACCCCTCCCTCGGGCTCAGGGCCGCCGGACACGTTTCGAAGGGGTTCATCGCCGGCAGAGAAGGGCCGTACCTGCCGCCTGCGATTGAGATCCACAGCCCGGTTGCGGGTGATCCTGTAGAACCAGGTCGTGAAACTCGCCCGACCCGGGTCGAAAGATCCCGCCGCACGCCAGACACTCGTGAAGGCGTCCTGGACCAGCTCCTCGGCCAGGGAGGCATCCCCGAGCACCCTGATGCCCGTGGCGTATACCGGCCGCGAGTAACGGTCGTAGAGCTCCGAGAGCGCCCGGTCGTCCCCTTCGGCTACCCGGCGTATCAACTCTTCGTCCTCCACAGCTCTCACTACCGGGCCAAACATCTCCCTCCCACCCCACGAGTCCCGGGCTAGCAGTTCAAACTGCACTCGGGCATTTCCTGAGGCCGCCTCGGCGACCACAGAACAACCTGTAGGGTTCGACCGGACCGCTCATGGGCCTGCGTCCAGGGGGTAGTACCCTCCACAGCGTCCTCGCCAATCTCTATAACGGTTTGTACGCAACGATGCAGCCCGATGGTTTGTTTCAGTCGCGATCGTGTTCGCGGCGCAGCAGGACGGGACCAGGTCCCGTCTCAAGGTCTGCGCCGAATGCCACTGGGCGCTCTACGACCACACGAAGAACCACACGGCCGCCTGGTGCGGCTCCCAGTGCGGAGCGCGGGTGCGTTCCAGGCGATACTGCCAGCGCCACGGCTCGCCCGCGTAGAGGTCCCTGAGCGTGGACTCTCCTACCAGTCGTAAATCTCGGGACGGCGGTGCTTCAGGGCTGGGAACTCCTCCCTAAAGCTGTCGAGGTAGTCGAGGTCCAGGGTGGCGAGCGCGTATCCGTCGCGGTCGGGGCATTGGGAGAGCACAGTACCCCACGGGTCGACGATGATGGACCGTCCGTAGGTCCATCGTCCGTCGGCCTTCCTCCCCCACTGGGCCGGAGCGACGACATAGACCTGATTCTCCACGGCCCGCGCCCGCAACAGAAGCTCCCAGTGGTCCTTGCCCGTCTGGAGCGTGAAGGCGGCAGGGACAGCGAGTACCTCGGCGCCGCGCAGCGCCAGCAATCGGTAGAGCTCGGGGAAGCGTAGGTCGTAGCAGACAGAGAGCCCGACGGTCGCGGTGCCAGCCTTCGCGGTTACTATCTCCGTGCCGGCCGCGATGGTCCGGCTCTCCAGGTATTCGCGATCCGGGGCCTTCACGTCGAAGAGGTGTATCTTGCGGTAAACGGCCGTCATCCTGCCGTCAGGCCCGAAGAAAGTGGATGTATTATGCAACTTCGTGGATGAGGGATCTCCCTCGAGGATCGAACCCCCGAGTAGATAGACTCCGAGCTCCTGCGCGAGGCCGCCGAGGAACTCTGTCGTCGGCCCTGGTATTGGCTCGGCGTTCTCCCTGTAGACGCCTTCCAAGCCGTGGCAGTTCCACAGCTCGGGCAGGGCTATCAGGCCGCCCCCCGAGGATGCGGCCGAACGTATGAGCCGTTCCGCCGTGTCGAGGTTCTCCTCTTTGTTCGGGGTCGAGGACATCTGTATCGCCGCCGCCGTGATCTCGCGCCCGTTCATCACACCGTTCCTCTCTACGCCTGTAGCCCGTGGGCTCCTTCCCGGGTCATTCTGCGCCCTCGCCGGATCCTTGTCCGGCGAGTAAGCGCAGAAGCGTCTCCTCGTCGTCGACTACATAGTCTAGCGGGACACGCACCATCGGGTTCAGTCTTCCGCCGATAAAGGCTGCTCGGGTGTCAGTGTAGAGTCCCACGAGGAGCTTCTCGCCGTACTGGACTCTACAAGCTCCGAGAATCAGACGGGTCATTGAGCCTCAACTCCAGGACATGCTGGGGATCCAGTTCCCGCAAGCCAAGGTAGTAGCGGGCCGACTGCAGTATTGCCTCCAGCGGCGCCAGGCCGACGAGCTCGGTCGACTCTACGGAGGCGCCGAGGTCGGCCGCAGCCGAGCGAACAGCTTCGAGGGCCACAGAGATGGGGGTCTGTTCGAGGTCGGTCAGGTTCATCGAGACCTGAGCCTTGCCGCCGACATTCAAGCCGAGCGCCCTCACGGCCGGAAGGCCGCCGCCGCTCTCCCTTACTCGTCTGGCCACTGCCTGCGCGACCTCGACATCGTTGGTATTCAGGTATGCGTTGAATGCGACGAGAACAGGCCGGGCGCCGACGGCGACGGCCCCTCTGTGGGGGTCGAGGGTTTTCGGACCGTAATCCGGCTTCCACGAAGGGTCCTCGAGTCGGGATGCGACGCCCTCGTAACCACCCCGTCTGATGTTGGGAAGGGATTGGCGGTGCGGAATTGTCGCAGCAGAACCGTAGAGGAACACAGGAAATCCAAGGGCACCCAGGCTCTCGCCGGCCCGGTGGGCGAGTCGGACGGCATCATCCATCGTGGCGCCTTCGAGGGGCACGAAGGGGAGCACGTCGAGCACACCCATCCTGGGGTGCTCGCCGGACTGGGAGGCGAGGTCGAGCTCGGCGGCGCACGCCTTCGCGAGGGCGATTGCGCCCGCTAGCACGGGGTCCTCTCCGCCGGCGAACGTGAGGACGCTCCTGTTGTGGTCGGGGTCTGAGTGGAGGTCGAGGATGCGGACGCCTGAGATGGAGCGGACGGCCTCTGTGATGCGTGAGATCTTCGTGGAGTCCTTCCCTTCGCTGAAGTTAGGGACGGCCTCGTAAAGCGGAGGGTGCACAGCCTTTCAGCGTGCTCCGAGTGCGCGATCCAGGTGGACCGCGGCGCTGATGAGCGCCAGGTGCGTCAAGGCCTGGGGGAAGTTGCCGAGGGCCTCGCCTGAGTGCCCTAGCTCCTCGGCGTAGAGACCCAAATGGTTGGCGTAGGAGAACATCTTCTCCAGGGCGAGGCGCGCTTCATCGAGGCGTCCTGCCTCCGTGAGGCACTCGACGAGCCAGAAGGAGCACAGGCTGAAGCTGCCCTCGTCCCCTTCGAGGCCGTCTGGGGCTGCGTGCTCCGGCCTGTAACGCGTCACGAGCGTGTCGTGGGCAAGTTCCTGCTGGATACGGTCGAGAGTAGAGAGCCAACGCGGGTCCGTGGGACCGACGAACTTGACCAGCGGCATCAGTAGCAGTGAGGCGTCGAGTGCGTCCGAGCCGTAATACTGGACGAAGCTGTTCTTCTCGGGGTTCCAGCCCTTCTCCATGATCTCCTCGTAGATCGCGTCGCGCTCGGTTTTCCAGCGCCCGTCCCCCGAGGGCAGTCCGCGCTGGCGGGCGATCCTGCCCGCCCGCTCCAGGGCCACCCAGCTGAGGAGCTTAGAGGAGACGAACTGGCGCCTACCCCCTCTGACCTCCCAGATGCCCTCGTCGGGCTCACGCCAGTTCTCGCTCAGCCAGTTCAGGATCTTCCCGAGGTTCTTCCAGAGATCGTAGTCCAGGGGGGCGCCGTGCTTGTTGTAGAGGTAAGCTGCGTCGAGCACGGCCCCGTAGAGGTCGAGCTGGCGCTGTTTGTAGGCGCCGTTGCCGAGCCTTACAGGGTAGGAGTTTATGTATCCGGAGAGGTGCGAGAGTTCCATCTCGGTTATGTCTTTGCGGCCATCTATGCCGTAGAGCGGCTGCAGGAGGCCGTCTACGTCCTCGTGGCAACGGTCTCTGAGCCAGCCCATGAAATGTCGCGCCTCGTCCTCGAAGCCGACGTAGATCAGGGCGTAGAGCGCCAGCGCCGCGTCCCTGAGCCAGGTGTAACGATAGTCCCAGTTCCTCTCGCCCCCGATCCTCTCGGGCAGGCCCATCGTGGGCGAGGCGACGAGCGCGCCCGTCGGATCGTAAACCATGAGCTTGAGGACGAGCGCGGACCGGTGGACAATCTCCCGCCACCGCCCTTGATAGGTGCTGTTCGAGAGCCAGCGTCGCCAGTACCCCAGGGTGCTGTGCAGCAGCTCCTCGAACTCGACGTGGGAGAGTATCTCTCCTGGACCCTCGCCCCTCTGGAGGTGCGCCAGGACGAACGTCGCCTTCTCCCCCTCGCCGAGCACGAAGTGGGTACCCGCAGCGCCTGCCGCCCCACTCTCCAACCGCACGTTGGTCGCCAGCCCGAGGCAATGGTCCCCCGATGCGAAGACAGCACCTGACTTCCCGACGGAGACCGTATGGTCGCGGCGGGCGTAGTCGAAGGCTGGCAGGCACTCGAGATGGAAGTGCATCTTCCCCCTGATGACCCGCACGTTACGGACGATTCTGTGACGCTCCCCCGGGCGCGTCACGATCGGCATGAAGTCTAGGGTCTCGGCAAGGCCCGCAGGCGAGAAGAAGCGGGTCAGAAGCACGTTAGTATCGGGCAAGTAGAGTTGGTGGCTGTGGGTGTACTCCACAGGTCGCAGCGCGAAATGCCCGCCCTTCTGGTCGTCGAGGATGGAGCAGAAGACGCTCGGGGAGTCGAAGGCGGGGAGGCATAGCCAGTCTATGATGCCGTCGGTACCCACGAGCGCCGCCGTGTAGAGGTTCCCTATGACACCGTGGTCCTCGATAGGCAGATACCCCACTCCAGTCTCCCTTCTCAGCATCGATGTCCGTCCCTATATCTTAGCCGCTACCGGCCGCCACACGCCGCTCACCCAGTGCTTTTCACAAGAGCCCTAACAAAGCAGAGCAACTCTCCCCAGCAAGGGGATTGGCCGGTGCAAATCTTGATGCCTGAAGCCCATCTAAAAGCTGACGACCAGCGCGCCGCCGGCGATGATAAGGAGGACTCCCAGCGCCTTCAAGACGCTGAAGTCGGCCCCGGCACCGAAGACCCCAAGGGCGTCGAGCACGAGGCCTGCGATCAGTTGGGCTGCTATAACGAGCGAGAGAGCGCGCGCCACACCGGCCTGTCCGGCCGCGACGGCGATGGAGCCTACTATCACTGCCCCCAGGACGCCGGAGGCCACCGCGTAACCTACCGCACGGCCCGAAAACTCCGGTTTAGCCACCACGAACGAGATCAAGAGCGCGAACACGCCAGTCGTAAGCCCAGAGATCGCGACAAGGACCAGGGGCCCGAGCGTTCGCTGGGCCGCCCCTGTTAGGCTGGTCTGAACGGCCACGCACACGCCCGCAAGTACCGCGAGGATGAGGGTAGATCTCATACTGTCCCCCTGAAGTTCGTGGTCTCAACGCAGGGTCCCGGTCGGGACGCCCGCAGGATTATACGCGGGTGGCGACCGTTTCTCCGGTTTGTGAGGTGGGTATACATCTGGTTGTTCTTTTCTGGATCGAGTTTGGTCAACGTACGGAGGATAATCGTGGAACAGATGCTAGGCGGAGCAAGGATCACCTTCCTGGGGCACGCAACGTTCAGGTTCGTGACGGCGGGCGGCGGGCAGATCATCATAGATCCCTTCCTCACGGAGAACCCCCAAACCCCGGACGACATGAAGCAGGTTGGTGATCTGGACACCATCTTGATAACCCACGGCCACTTCGACCACTTCTCGGACGTAGAGTCTCTCGCGGGGCAGACTGGCGCAGCGACGGTCTCCAACTTCGAGATCTTCTCCTACCTGCAGCGGCAGGGAATCGAGAATGCCATGCCGATCCAAAAGGGCGGCACGGTCGAGGTCGGCGGCCTCAAGGTCACCGCGACCAACGCCTTCCACTCTTCGAGCATACAGCTA
>DATDKO010000048.1:0-5222 GCA_036519935.1 Rubrobacter sp.
TCCCACGTCTGAAGGAGCGCATCAAACAGGAGTCCGGCACCCTGAGCGGCGGCGAGCAGCAGATGCTCGCAATCGGCCGCGCACTGATGAGCAGCCCGAAACTCCTCCTCCTGGACGAGCCCTCTATGGGTCTCGCCCCCGTGCTGGTGGAGCGCATCTTCGACATCATCGAAGACATCAACAATCAGGGCACCACGATCCTGCTCGTAGAGCAGAATGCCAACGTCGCGCTCGAGATCGCCACACGCGGCTACGTCCTGGAGACGGGTACTATCGTCAACGCAGCACCCGCAGGCGAACTCCGCGAAGACCCCAAGGTCCGCGAGGCGTACCTGGGAGAGATATAGGGAGTTCTCTACGATATTAGTGAACTAAAATGTAAAGTAATGTACAATGTGGGCATGTTCGGTATTGGGCCACGAACGCTTAGGGATCCCTCGTTTTACGCGCCTTCGTTCAGGCTCAAGCAGCTCGCGTGGAGCGGCTACGGGTTCGGGCACACGACGCGCAGGGAACCTGGGGACGTGCGTGGGACCGTTGTCGGTAGGAAGGGTCGGTTCCGTGGTTTTGGAACAACGACAAGAGGTGATGCCTAAACGATCCGGAAAGGTGATCCCAATGCCCCTCGACCTCACGGCGGACCTGTACGAGGCCTGCCTGCAAATCTCCCCCAGACATCCAGACTACGCGACCCTATCCATCAAGGACGGTTTTGACTGGGCCCCCCTCTCCTGCTGCCTCTTCGAGAGGCTTTACTTGGTAGTCTTCCGTTCCTTGCGGCGGCCGGAGGCGGATCTCGACCTCCTCAACGAGCACGACGACCGCGCCTACGAGGAGGCGCTTGCGTCGGGCGGCCTACTCCGCTATTACAAAGGCTATGCGAACGAGCGGGGCGAGTGCCTCTCGTTCTGCCTCTGGGAGACGCGCGAGCAGGCCAGACAGGCCGCAGATGCCGCCTCGCATCGCTCAGCCACCGGCCTTAGCGCGCGGATGTACCTCTCATACACGCTCGACCGCTACTGGTTAGAGAAGGTCGGAGAGAAGCTCGTCTTCGAGCCGATTCAGATGTGAGAACGGGCGGTACTATCGGGGCGGGAAACGGCGCGCCCCTCCGGTATAATCGGGGTAGTGCGAGTTTATCTTATCGACGGCTACTCACTCCTGTACAGGGCGTTCTACGCGCTGCCGCAGAGCATAAGCACGTCGAGCGGCCTGCCGACGAACGCCCTCTACGGCTTTACGAGCATGCTGCTCAAACTGCTCGACACCGAGGAAGAAGTAGGTCTAGGGGTCGTATGGGACGGGGGGATGCCTGAGTTCAGGCTGGAGATCTTCCCCGAGTACAAGGCGCAGCGCTCAGCCATGCCGGAGGAGCTCAGGTCGCAGCTCGACCACCTGGATGAGATCCTCGAAGCAATGAACATACCGGCCATCAGGGCCGAAGGCTTCGAGGCCGACGACGCCCTTGCTACGATGTCGCGCCAGGTGCCTGAAGACGTGGAGCTTTTCATAGTTACCGGCGACCAGGATGCCATGCAGCTCGTGGACGGAAGGGTCAAGGTGTTGCGTACCACCCGCGGCGTCTCGGAGACCAAGGCGTACGGCAGGGACGAGGTTGTCGAGGAGTACGGCGTGACGCCGGAGCAGATCCCTGACTACAAAGCCCTAACGGGGGACTCCTCAGACAACATCCCCGGCGTGCGGGGTATTGGCCCAAAGGGCGCGGCGAACCTGCTCGGGGAGTTCGGCTCCCTGGATAGCGTCTACGAGAACCTGGAGAACATCTCAGCGAAGGGCACACGCAAGAAGTTGGAAGAGGGCAGGGAGAGCGCGTTCATGTCGCTGGAGCTCGCGAAGATGCGCTTCGACGTGCCCGTGAAGTTCGACCCCGAGAAGCTCCATTTCGAGGGCGTCTCTCCGGAGATTCGAGACATCACCAGGCGCTACGAGTTCCGCACCCTTGAGTCGCGCCTCACCGAGCTGCCCGTCGCCGGGGGAGAGCAACTCCCGCCGCTCGAACGCCTGGAGGTGAGTGTCTCCGACGATCCCGTCGAGTTATCCTTCGAACCCGTGGCGGCCTCCCCGCTCGGGGACGAGAGCGGGCGCTGGTGCGTCGCCGTCTCCGCGGACGAAGTGCGTGTCGCTGAGAGTCTGCCTGATGTCCCCGTCAAGGTGCATGACTCCAAGAGGCTCGGGGTGCGGGGGGCGGATTTCGACACTTATCTCGCAGCGTACCTGGTCAAGCCAGGACTGGGGAGCTACGAGCTGGAGACCCTGGCCACAGAGAGGGGGATGGCCGAGGTCGAGGTCAGCTACGAGGACCGGACGGTCGTCGAGGCTGCGAGGAGGGCCGCGCTGGTATACGCGCTCTCGCCGAGACTCGAGGAGGAGTTAGAGGCGATGGGGCTCGCCAGGCTCTACTACGACGTGGAGCTCCCGCTCGCCGGCGTGCTCGGTGAGATGGAGGAGATCGGGATGCCCGTCGACGCCCGCACCCTCGAAGAGGTAGGGGAGGAGCTGGAGGGCCGTATCTCGGAGCTGGAGCGACATATATACGAGGAGGTTGGACACCCCTTCAACATCGGGTCGCCCAAGCAACTCGGCGAGGTACTCTTCGAGGAGATGGGCATACCACCCGTCAGAAAGACCAAGACCGGCTACTCCACCGACGCCAAGGTATTGCAGCAGCTCGCCATAGAGCATCCCGTGGCCGACCGCATAATCGAGTACCGCGAGCTGACCAAGCTCAGGGGCACGTATATAGAGGGACTCTTGAAGCTCATCTCCGAAGAAGGCCGCATACACAGTACCCTACACCAGACACGTGCGGCCACGGGTCGCCTCTCTAGCGACTCGCCCAATTTGCAGAACATCCCGATCCGCACTCAGCTAGGCGCTCGCATCAGGGACGCGTTCACAGCGTCGGAGGGCAGAAAGCTCGTTGTCGCTGACTACTCCCAGATAGAGCTCAGGATCCTGGCCCACATGACCGGAGAGCAGGCGCTCGTCGAGTCGTTCATGAAGGGCGAGGACATACACACGCGCACCGCCTCAGAGGTCTTCGACGTGCGAATGGAGAGCGTGACGCCGGAGCTCAGGCGGAGGGCGAAGATGGTCAACTTCGGTATCCTTTACGGCATCTCGGGGTTCGGGCTCGCGACGAGGCTGGGGAACGTGCATCCGGCCGAAGCCGAGCGGTACATCAAGCGCTACTTCGAGCGCTACCCGAGGGTCACCGAGTTCATGCAGGAGACCCTGGAGGAGGCCGAGGAGCTGGGGTACTCCACCACGCTCTTCGGGAGGCGGCGTTACGTGCCCGAGCTGAGGAACTCCAACAAGAACGTGAGGAAGCTCGGGGAGAGGATCGCCTTCAACGCCCGCGTCCAGGGGACGGCCGCAGATATTATCAAGGTGGCGATGGTCGACCTCGCGCCGAGGCTTGGTCCTCTCGGGGCAGATATGATCATGCAGGTCCACGACGAGCTCGTCTTCGACGTCGACGAGGACCGTGTCGAGGAGGTCGCCGGCCTCGCCGTAGACAGGATGGTCGCGGCCTACGACCTCAGGCCGCCGCTCGAAGTCGAGGCCAAGGTCGGCGATCTTTGGGGGCGGGTGAGCCCTCTGTAGACCCTACCCCCGGCCCGGTTTTCGCGGGCAGAATTGCTGTATAATCTGCACCCGTCAAGCGAAGTAAAGGAAAGCAACTGTTTCATGACTGACACCACACAGAAGCCGTCCCGGGAATTGACCATGAAAGACTTCTTCCGGGAGGAGAACGGGGAGGTCGTCCCGCTCGACGAGAGCGTCCTCATAGATTTCAAGGACGGGGACATCGTCGAGGGCGAGGTCGTCCGGATAGATAGGGACGAGGTGCTCGTCGACATCGGCTACAAGTCGGAGGGTCTTGTTCCCTCCAATGAACTTACCATCCGCAAGGGCGCTGACCCGCACGACGTCGTCGAGCTCGGCCAGCGCCTCGAAGCCCTGGTCATGCAGAAGGAGGACGCCGACGGGCGGCTAATCCTCTCGGCCAAGCGGGCCGCTTTCGAGCGGGCCTGGAACCGCATCGAGGATGCCTACAACGACCAGCGCACCGTCGAGGGACCCGTCATCGAGGTGGTGAAGGGGGGTTTGATCCTGGACATCGGGCTGCGGGGCTTCCTGCCTGCGAGCCTGGTCGATATCAGGCGCGTAAGGAACCTCGACTCGTTCCTCGGCCAGAGGCTGGAGTGCAAGGTCATCGAGTTGAACCGGAGCCGCAACAACGTAGTTCTGTCCAGGCGCGCCGTGCTCGAGGAGGAGCGCAAGGAGGAGCGTGAGCGTATCCTGACCTCGCTCGAAGAAGGCATGATCGTTAGGGGAACCGTCTCCAACCTCGTCGACTTCGGGGCCTTCGTCGACCTCGAAGGCATCGACGGCCTGATCCACATCTCCGAACTTTCTTGGCAGCATGTCGACCATCCGAGCGAGGTCGTCGAGGTGGGTGAGGAGGTCGAGGTCAAGGTCCTCGAGGTCGACCGCGACCGCGAGCGCATCTCACTCGGCCTCAAGCAGACCAGGAAGGACCCCTGGCAGGAGATCGTCGAGCGTGTCAAGGTCGGAGAGCAG
Source organism: Rubrobacter sp. (assembly GCA_036519935.1). Classification (GTDB taxonomy): domain Bacteria; phylum Actinomycetota; class Rubrobacteria; order Rubrobacterales; family Rubrobacteraceae; genus Rubrobacter_D. The sequence continues at coordinate 4,609 of DATDKO010000048.1, forward strand.
ATCCACGGTAGGGTTACCAAGCTCGTCTCATTCGGGGCCTTCGTGGAGGTCGCAGACGGGGTGGAGGGTTTGATCCACATCTCCGAGCTGGCCGACCATCACGTGGAGACGCCAGACGAGATCGTGCGCAGCGGCGATGAGGTCGACGCCCGTATCATCGACGTCGACGCCCGCCGTCGCAGGCTCTCCCTGAGCCTGCGCCCGACGCGCGAGGACCGCGAAGAGCGTCCCCGCCGCGAGGAGCGCCCGCGCCGCGAGCCCGCGCAGCGCGGCACCTCGGACCGCAGAAGCAGTGAGGGGAGCGGCCTCCGCTCCGGCGCCTTCGACGCGCTGGCCGACCTGGACCTCGAGGAGAGATAGACAAAGACTCTTTACAGAGAGGGTCTGTGGAAGGGCCGGTGACCGTGGCTGTCACCGGCCCTTTCGCATCGGGCAAGAGTACGCTGGTCCGCTTTTTGGGGGAACTGCCTGGCACGGAGACGGCCTCGGCCGATGAGATCGTGCACCATCTCCTGAAGAACGACCGCCGGACGGTATCCAGGATCGTCGAACGCTTCGGGGAAGGTGTCAGAGGACCGGACGGCATCGACCGCAAGGCCCTCGGCCGCGAGGTA
>DATDKO010000049.1:0-5359 GCA_036519935.1 Rubrobacter sp.
GGTCGGTCTTGCCCGTGAGCGTCATCGCGAACATCGTGCGGCCGTGGAAGGAGTTCTCGAAGGCGATCACCGCCGGACGACCCGTGTAGTAGCGTGCGATCTTGGCCGCGTTCTCGACCGCCTCGGCCCCTGAGTTTACGAAGAACGAGCGCTTCTCCGTGCCGCCTGGTAGCAGCGCATTCAGCTTCTCGGCCAGCTGCAGATAGCCCTCGTACTCGGTGACGTAGAAGCAGCTGTGGGTGAGCCTCTCGGCCTGCTCCTTTACCGCCTCGACCACCCGAGAGTCCGTGTGCCCTACGTTCATCACCCCGATGCCGCCGCCGAAGTCTATGAACGTGTTGCCGTCGACATCGGTGAGAAGGGCGCCTTTCGCTTCTTTGGCAAACATCGGTGTCGCGATCCCAACCCCCGACGAGACGGCGTTGTGCCGCCGCTCCATCAAAGCCCGGCTCTTCGGACCCGGTATCTCGGTCTTGATCCTCGTGGACTCGAGCATAGTCGCCACCTCTTCCTGTCGGGCTAATTCATTCCAGTATACTCCCCGTCAGCTCCCGAGTGATACCTCCGGTGAGATAGTCGAGCGCATTGTTTACATCGATCCCGTCTTCTTCGAGAACGCGAGCAGGCTGAGGAACTCGTGTGCCAAGTTGGCGGCGAGGAGGGCCGTGATCTGGGCGTGGTCGTAGGCAGGATAGACCTCCACCACGTCGCAGCCGACGATCTCGAGGCCGGTGAGACCCTGCACGAACTCCTGCGCCTCGCGGCTTGTGAAGCCCCCGATCTCCGGCGTCCCCGTCCCAGGGGCGTATGCGGGGTCGACGAAGTCCACGTCGAAGGAGACGTATACCTTCGCGTCGCCGGTCCGCCCGCGGATACGATCAATCACGCTCGGTATCCCGAGCTCGCGGACCTCGTCTGTCGGGACGAGGTCGAAGCCCATCTCGCGCGCGTCATCCCAATCCCCCCTGTCGTAGATCGAACCCCTCATCCCGACCTGGACGGAACGCGAGGTATCGATGAGTCCCTCTTCGACAGCACGCCTGAACGGCGTGCCGTGCGTGTGCTTCTCGCCGAAGTAGGCATCCCAGGTATCGGGGTGGGAGTCGAACTGCACCAGGGCGAGCGGTCCGTGTACCGCCGCAGCCGCCCGAAGTTCCGGCAAGGCTATAGAGTGGTCGCCGCCCAGGACAATGGGAACGACACCAGCGCGGTGTATGTGCTTGAGTCCTTCCTCTATACGCCTGTAGCTCTCCTCTATGTAGCCGGGGACGACGGGAACGTCGCCGTAGTCTATGACCGAGAGATAGTCGAAGATCGCCACGTCCAGGCTCGGGTTGTAGCGCCTCAGGAGGTGGGAGGCGCTGCGTATCCCCTCGGGGCCGAAGCGGGCCCCGACCCTGAACGTGGCGCCCGTATCGAAAGGCGCGCCTACTATCGCGGCGTCCGCGTTCTCCAGGTCCCTGACGTTGGGCAGGCGCATGAACGTGCGCACGCCCGAGAAGCGCGGTGTCTGGAACGAGTCGGCCGACTCGTAGCGGGTCAATTGTCTCTCATTCGGTCTGGGGATCGGGCTCCGTCTCCCGTTCCCTGATCACCTCGTGAGGATCCCTCTCCGGTGAGCCGGCCACGCGCCTGATCACGTAGGCTATCAGAATCACGCCGAGGCTGACCAGGCTCGCTATCAGGAGGGGACGCTGGGCCGGGATCACAGCCATCGCGATGAGCACCGCCACCATGGCGGCTATCGACAGGTACGTAAGCCACGGGTAGAGCCACATCTTCAACTGGAGCCTCTCGGGCGCCTCGCGCTCCAGGCGGCGGCGCATCACGAGCTCCGAGATGGCGATCAGCAGGTAGGCGAAGAGCGCGATGGCGCCCGAGGCGTTGATCAGCCACGTGAATACGTTCTCAGGGAAGAAGTAGTAGATCACCACGGAGACGTAGCCGAAGGCGGTCCCGGCGAGGATCGCCCACATCGGCACGCCGCGGCGGGTGGTGTTGAGCAAAAATTGCGGCGCGTCGTTGTGCCTCGTGAGGGCGAAGAGCATCCGCGAGGTCGTGTAGAGGCTTGAGTTGAGGACGCTCAAGACGGCGGTCAGGACCACTAAGTTCATCAGCGTGGGCGCAAACGGTAGCCCCATCTTCTGGAACGCGATGGTGAACGGGCTCTTGATGACCTCTTCGGCGAACGTGGTGTTCCACGGCACGACGGCCGCGAGGAAGAAGACCGAGACCACGTAGAAGAGCAGGATCCTGTAGATGACCTGGTTTGTCGCGCGGGCCACGCCCCGCTCGGGCTCGTTGGACTCTGAGGCCGCGATGGTGACGATCTCCGCCCCGACGAACGCGAAGATCACCGTGACGACACCGCTAAACATCACCAGACCACCGTTGGGGAAGAAGCCGCCCTCAGCGTAGAGGTTCGAGAGCCCGACACCCCCGCCCGGTAGCAATCCGATCACGAACAGCGCGGCCAGGGCGATGAAAATGATGATCGCCGCCACCTTTATGCTGGCGAACCAGAACTCGAACTCGCCGTAAGAGCCGACGGAATAGAGGTTGGTCGCGGTGAGCAGCAGGATCAGGATCAGAGATATGAGCCAGGGCGCTACACCCGGTATGTACTGCCCCAGGATGCTCGCCGCCACGGTGGCCTCGAAGCCGACCACGATCGCCCAGAAGTACCAGTAGAGCCACCCGACGGCAAAACCGGCCCAGTTGCCCAGAGCCATCCGGCTGTAGTCGGAGAACGAGCCGACCGAGGGCAGAGCCACGGCCATCTCCCCGAGCATCCGCATGATTAGAATAAGGAGGGTCCCCGTCAGCAGATAGGTGAGGATGGTCGCAGGACCAGCCTGGTTGAGGATCGGTCCCGTCCCCACGAAGAGACCGGCTCCGATGACCCCGCCGATGGCGATCATGGTCATGTGCCGCCTCTTGAGACCTTGTTGCAGGTGGCCCTCCTGGCGACCCCTGTCGCGCCGCTCTGCGCCCGCTTCAGCCATTTTTCCCCTTCCCTATGTTTGTTCGCTCCGCGCGCAGCTTACACTTTATGCACGCTCTTTTACAACATTCAGGCATCGGCCATCCCAAGTCCACCTCAGACGACGATCAACTCCAGAGGCCGAGCGGAGAGAACCTCCCTTCCTGCGCCGGTCACCAGGCAGGTGCGGCCCAGGCTCATGGCGACCCCGCGCCCGGAGTCGGCCACCACGCAATGCAAGAAAAAGACCATCCCCGGCTCGGCCAGCACGGGGTTCCCCGAGAACAGCATCGGCCAGTCCATCCAGTTGGGGCTGAAGGTCGTGCCCAGAGAGTACCCGCACGCGGCGAAGCGATGTTCTTCGAGCCCCGCCGCGTCCAGTACGCGCCGATGGGCGTCGTCTACCTCGCCGACCGGACGTCCTGGCGCCAGGACCTCGGTCATCTCTTCGAGCGCCTCGCGAACGACGGAGAAGAGGTGGCGCTGGTAGCCGGAGGCCTCGCCCACGGCCAGGGTGCGCATCATGGCCGCGTGATAGTGCCTGTAGGAACCGGCCCACTCCAGAGACAACTGGTCGACAGAGTCCATGCGGCGCATGCCGGCGGCCGAGCGGAACAGGAGGGCGCGGGGCCCGGAGCCGATGATCACCTCGTTCGCAGGGAAGTCCCCGCCGCCCTCGAAGATGGCCCCCTGCAAAGCCGCCAGGACATCCCCCTCGAAGACGCCAGGCGCCGCCACCTCCACAGCCCTGTCCAGGCCGAGATCCGCTAGCCGCGCTGCTTCCCGCACGTAGGCGACCTCGGCCGGGGACTTGACCACCCGCAACCTGCTCACGAGATCCGAAGCCTCCACCAGCTCGCAAAAGCCGTCGAGCGCAGTCTCCACACGCTTGAGGCTGTAGCCCGTGAGACCGTAAGCGTCGGTCTCGATCCCCAGGCGTTTTCCCCCACAGCCGTGCTCTTCGAGCATCTCCCTCAGGTCCCAGGCGGGATCTGCACCTTCTGTGTCGTACCAGACTCTGATATCCTCGACCACCGAGGTGTGCTCGGCCTGGCGCACGTCTGGGGTGCGGGTCAGGAGGGTGAGGGTCTCGCCATCGGCGCCCATGTAGAGGCACTGGAAGAAGACGTAGCCGAATGTGTCGTACCCCGTCAGGTAGTACATCGACTCCTGGCGGAACATGAGTAGCCCGTCGAGGCTGCGCCCTGCCAACTCTCCTGCGGCGGCCTTGCGGCGGGCCGCCAGCTCTTCCGCAGCGAAGTGCACTGACACGGCTACAGGCTCCCTGAGCTAAGTCACGGACATGGCCGGAATACTATAGTAGCCGCCGTAGAACGCTTCGCTCTCACGCCTGATCCAGGCGCGGTCAGAAGCCTTCTCTCCGAAGCGCTCCAGGCTGACCGAGGACAGGTCTTCTCCGGGATCGCCCCGCGCGATCCAGTCGGCCAGCCAGCGTCCTACCGCGGCGGAGCCCGCGATGCCAAGAGCAGCGCATCCTGTGGCGGCGAAGAGGCCCTCCACCTGCGGCACGGGGCCGATCAGGTATGCCCCGTCAGGGGCGAAGGTCGTAAGCCCGCGCTTGTAGGCGGCGATCCCCATGCCCTCCAACACAGGGAAGATGGGAGCCAGCCTCCCGCGGGCCTCTTCCATAACCTGTACCGGTTCCTCGATCTCCGAGGTGCGAAATCCGGCGGATAACTCGAGGTCGTAGCTCGTTGGATCCGGCTCGAAAAACCCGTACAGGTAACCCCCCTCTTCGGGTCTCAGATAGCAACTCGCGTCGGTGACGCGGACGACGGGGTGGTGATCAGGGATGCCCGAAACAGGGGCCGTGGTGACACGCTGGTGGCGTATGGGGACCATCGCCGTACGATGACCCGCCATCTCAGTGATAATCCCCGTCCAGGGTCCGGCCGTCACCACGACGTGCTCCGCCTCGACGAAACCGTCGTCGGTCTCGACCCCCATCACCCGGCCATCCGTTATCCGTAGTTCGGTCACTGCCGTGCCCGTCCTGAACCTTACGCCTAGATCCTCTGCGGCGCCGCACAAGGCCCGCGCGCATCGTCGGGGATCTAGGTAGCCGTCCTCAGGTACGAAGTACCCGCCCTCGACCCGCGAGACGTCCAGGTGAGGCGCCAGCCTGGACATCTCAGCACCGTCGACAAAGTAGGCCTTCACGCCGCTACCGTTCGCGTGCTCGACGTGCTCTTCGAAGGAGGCAATCCGCTCCGACGTGAGGGCCAGTAGCAGGCTGCCGACCTGGTGGAATCCTGGGTCGTGGTCGGTCTCCTTCTCGAAGTTTAGGAACAGGTCTATGGCGTACCGGATCGCCAGCCTCATGAGTGGGGTGGCCCGGATCTGGCCGACCAACCC
>DATDKO010000050.1:0-2835 GCA_036519935.1 Rubrobacter sp.
GGCTTGGTGCTAAAGGCGAAAGTCCACGTGGCCAACTTAAGGTGGACCAGGAGGGGATCAAGCCGCTGCTCGATGGTGCCAAGGAGCTGTTCGGGCGCCTAATACACACCTGTGGCTGGACGCTGGTTACAGGGGCGAAGAAAAAGGCAGAGGCTGGGCACTGAGAAGGCTTTAGGATGGAGTGTGGACCTGGTCGAACATCCGCGCAAGGCGGCCCCCGAAGAGGTGCTGATGAGGTGGGCGGGAAAATTGGCCAAGGAAGGCAAGATAGTCGATTGGCAGAAGCTTCTGCCACCGGGGGGATTTCAGGTCCTCACACGCTGCTGGGTGGTGGAACGCTCATTAGCCTGGAGATCTGCCACAACAGAAGGATGAGCTTAGGGACTACGAGAAGTTGTGTGCAACCAGCGAGGCGTTCGTGTACGCTGCCATGAGTTGCCTCATGCTGAGGCGATTGGCTCGCGCTTGAGGCTTTTTCATACAGTCTCTCCACGCACTCGGGTGAATAAGCCTTGAGCGCATGCGCTGGTATGCGCCGTTTGGCATCGCCGTCAGCGGGCGCCTCCGTCTCGCGGGTTACCTAACGCTCACCTAAGGCTCCGGGACGTATCCCGGGCCCACTACGACCCGCAAGGCTTGCGGGATCACCGCGAACACGGCGGGCTCATTCCCTATGACCTCTCCGTCGACGGTGAACTCAAGGCTCCCAGGGCTCGCCTCCACCCGGATCTCCTTCGCCCGGGCATAGAAGACCCCTTCTTTGTCCAAGTAGTCCGAGTCGGCCAAGACCGTGGGGGCGAGCTTGAGTACCTCCAGTACTCCGACGTCTTCAATAACCACGAGATCCAGGAGCCCATCCTCGGGGTTGGCCCTAGGCGCCGCGAGCCAACCGCTTCCGGCGTAACGGCAGTTGCCGATCGCCAGGCTGACCGCGCGAAGTTTGCGCTCGTCGCCATCCAGCGTCAGCGTGATCTCCTTTGCCTCGTACTCCCGGGCTACCTCGAGCGAGGCCCGCAGATAGGCTAATCTTCCCCACCTCTTCTTCATCTCTGCGTCGGCGGCGCCGGAGACCTCCGCCCCCATACCCCCTGTGGCCACATTGATAAAGAACTGCTCGCCGCTGCCCTCCGAACGGACCCGGACCACATCCAGGGTCCGCACCCGATTCTGGCGTAATACGGCCCGGGCCTCGTTGGGATCCTCGGGTATGGCGAGGGTGGCGACCAGGTCGTTGCCGGTTCCGGCCGGTAAGATGGCCAGGGTCACGCCTGCGGGGAATCCCGCCTGCCCGAGGCCGTTCACGACCTCGCTTATCGTACCGTCGCCCCCGACGACTATGAGCAGGCCGTCGCGCCACTCTCTTGCAGCCTCCCTGGCGTCCCCGGGCCGTTCCGTAGTGATCCACTCTAGCTCGTAGCCCTCTATCTCTGTGCGCAGCTCTGTGGGCTCGTAGCCTCCCCCACTGGACGCTGGGTTGCAGATCGCCCGCGCCTTCAACGTCAAGCCCTCCATAACCTCACCTTTCGCCGGTGGTGGATATTCCCTGTTTCACAGCGGTTGTCGCTGTTCACGTACGCGGCAAGCACAACGCTCGATCTGCTCGAGGAGTGTCTCCCGGTTCTTGTTGCGACGCTCGTAGTTGCGCACCCGGACGAGCTCCGCTTCAGAGAGGCTGTCCAGCTCTAGAGAAGCTGCAGTACGAGTAATACCACCACGACTACCACAACGACGATTACTACCGTGCGTACCATCCCTCACCTCCTCCCCTAGCCACGTTCCCCCACGAAGCATGGTAACGGAAAGGCCGGGTCCCTACGGGGTCCCGGCCCGATAGCATCCTCTTCTACTTCAGACGGTTCGTGACGGCCCTCTTGGCCTTGTTCACGCCGCTTTCCGAGTCTCCGGTGCGCTTGTCCTTCTTGCCCTTTTTGTCACCAGAGATTTTGTCCTTGGCGGCCTTCGTCGCCGCCTCTTTGATCTTCTTGCCTATGCCAGCCATGTCGACCACCCTTTCTCTGAAGAGTGCGTTTATGTCCTTCTACGAAGTGGTCTCTATCTTCTGCTTCATCTCCTTGCGCAAGGACCCGCGATCCTTGTTGCGCTTCTCGTACTTCCTGACCCTCTTCAACTCGTCGGCGGAGAGGCCGTCGAGCCGCTCGGAGACCTCGTCCACGTTCATCTCGTCGTAGCCGTCGATCGGGAAGGCGGCAGTGTCGGTGTTTTTCTCGGCGTCTTCGGCGGCTATCTTGGTGCTCTTCAGCGTTTCCTGGGCGTCCTGGGCGGCTACCTCGGTGCACTTCTGCGTTTCCTCGGCAGACGGCTCGGTGTCCTTCTGCGCGCCGTTAGTGGCGAGCTCGGTGACCTCAGACCTGCTCTGCTCCTGGGCGGGGCGCTCCACGTGCGTCGTGCTCGCGAACGCATTCCCCCACTGCCCGAAAAATGCTTGGGCCATCCCCTGGGAGAGCCTTGCCTGATAGCGGAAGCCCTCGATCCAAGCCTGCGACGTCCGCCGCAGGAGCTCGGTATTAATCTCCTGAGCCCTAAGTGCGTAGTCCATCGCGGTGTGAGCGGACTCCTGGGTGGTCCTGGACATAGTCCGGGCCGCCTCGCCCGTTTTATGCGTCTTGTTGATGTCGGTGATCTTATGCACTGTAGAGATACCTCCGTATCGTTCGGGTGATTAGCATTCCGTATCTATGTGTACCCTGCACATAAGGAGACTAAACATACTGGTACGCTGGGCCTTCGATGTGGGCTCTCGAGTGGGCTCTCGAGTGGGCTCTCGAGTGGGCTCTCGGCGCTCATGGGCGGCGGAGCGGGGTCATGCGGACTTTA
>DATDKO010000051.1:0-4660 GCA_036519935.1 Rubrobacter sp.
CGAGAGCTCGGTGAGGTCATCCTCGCCAAGGTCCAGCGAAGGCGCGTGAACATCGCCCTCCAGAACGCGGACCTTCTTCGAGACATAGTCCTCGAAGTCGTCGCCCAGCTTCTCGCGCAGGCCGCGGAAGGCCGTGGCGCCTAGCACATCCCTCTCGAACCTATCTGCCGCGCTCTTACCGCGGGAGTGCCTGACGAGGAGGTAGAGGCGTCCGAGGTCGGGGAGGGAGCGCAGGATCTTCTCGATCAGCGCTGTCCCGAGGAAGCCGGTCCCCCCCGTAAGCAGTATCTTCTTATCCTTGTACGCCTCGCCGAGCAACTAGTTACCCTCCTCTGCCCGCTGGCCTACTTTCCTCTCCGTGCCGTTCAGGAGGGCCCGCGCGTTCTCCCTGTGCCTCCACAAGACGAGCGCCCCTCCGATTATGGTGTAGAGCACGTAAGGGAGCGGCTGGCCTGAGAGCCAGAACACCACTGGGCTTATGACCATGACGGCTATCGCGCCGAGCGAAGTGTAGCGGCTAAGGAGCACGACCGCCCACCAGAAGGCGAAGAGACAGAGCCCGATCAGAGGCGCGAGCCCTATGGTCGTACCTGCGCCTGTGGCGACGGCCTTCCCGCCCTTGAAGCGCAGGAAGACGGGCCAGCAGTGCCCGATCACCGCCGCGAAAGCGACGGCCGCGATGAGCCACTCGTTCTGCACGGAGAGCCTGGCGACCGCCACGGGAACGAGGCCCTTGAGCATATCGCCAGCGAGCGTGAGTATGGCGGCCCACTTCCCCGCGGCCCGCAGCACGTTCGCCGTACCTATGTTCCCGCTGCCTACCTTCCGGACGTCCACGCCGATGGCCCGACCGACCAGGTACCCGGTCGGCACGGAGCCGAGAATATAACCGAACAGTACGAGAAGAATCCCCAACATGGCGGAGAAAGTATAGCGGAACGATGGCCCTACAGTCTCGCCGCTACAGCCACATCTCGCGGGAGCGGGCGACCTCGAGCGCCCGCTCCATCGCCCGCGCCTTGTTACGGGTCTCCTCGTACTCGAGCGAGGGTACTGAGTCGGCGACGACGCCACCGCCGGCCTGGAAGTAGGCGACACCGTCTTTGAGGAGCGCTGTGCGGAGCGTTATGCATGTGTCGAGGCGGCCGTCGACGCCGTAGTAGCCTGTGGCGCCCGCGTAAGGACCGCGGCGGGTGCTCTCCAGTTCGTCGATGATCTCCATGGCCCTGACCTTCGGCGCACCGGAGACGGTCCCTGCGGGGAAGGCCGCCGCGAGCGCGTCGAGGGCAGTCAGGTCCTCGCGTAGCTCTCCCTCGACGGTCGAGACGATGTGCATGACGTGCGAGTAGCGCTCTATCTCCATGAAGCTCTCGAGTCCGACCGAGCCGACCTCGCTGACGCGACCTAGGTCGTTGCGTCCGAGGTCGACGAGCATAACGTGCTCGGCCCGCTCTTTCTCGTCGGCGAGCAGCTCTTCGGCCAGGGCGGCGTCTTCCTCCGGCGTGCCGCCGCGCCCGCGGGTGCCTGCCACAGGACGGGTCATCACGCGTCTTCCCTCGACCCGCACCAGGGGCTCGGGGGATGCGCCGACGATAGAGAGGCCGCCGAGCTTGAGGTAGGTCATATAGGGAGATGGGTTTACCGTGCGCAGGCCGCGGTAGAGGAGAAGAGGGTCGAGGTCCCCTATCTCCGCCGCGAACCTCTGGGAAGGGACGATCTGAAAGGCGTCCCCCGCCCTGATGTACTCTTTCGCAGCCTCTACGGCCTCCTCGTAGCCCTCCCTGGTGAAGTTCGAGGAGATCTCGACCCCGGTGCCGAACGCGGGCGTCCGGCGCACCAGCGGGGCGGAGAGACGCTCCGCGATCCTTCGTATGTCATCGGCCGCCCGCCTGTAGGCGGCCGAGAAGCCCTCGCCCTCCACGTCGCGCAGGCCCGCTGCGTCGACCAGCGAGACGACGAGCACCTTGTGCCTGAGGTGGTCGAAGACGATCAGGGTATCCGTAATGGCGAAGCAGGCCTCGGGGACGTCGAGGTCGTCTCCTGGGGCGTCGGGAAGGCGTTCGAGATAACGCACGGCGTCGTAGGAGAAGTACCCTACGGCGCCTCCCACGAACGCCGGTAGATTGGGAAGCGGGGCTACGCTCTTCTTACCGACGATCTCGGCCAGGCCCCTGAAAGGATCCCCTGCTGGAACCTCCCGCACACCGTCCGCGTCGACGACCGTGTAGAGGCCGTCTCTGTAGGAGAGCGTGCGTTTGGGATCGAAGCCGAGGAAGGAATAGCGGCCGAACCTCTCGGCCGACTCTGCGCTCTCCAGCAGGAATACCGAGTCCTCCTCCGCGAACCTGAGGACCGCCGAGATGGGCGTCTCGAGGTCCCCAATAAACTCGGCGTAGAGCGGCACGACATCGTAGGAACGGGCGAGTCTGCGAGCCTCGTCCAGAGAAGGTACCAGGTTGAGGTTAGCCGTGGCGGTCATGCAGTACCTTCGCCACGTCCTCTATCCCCACGTCCCGCTCCTCGAGCAGCACCAACAGGTGGTAGACGAGGTCGGCCGCCTCCTCGCTCAGTCTTTCATCGGCAAGTGCGGCCACAACGACCTCCACCGCCTCCTCACCCACCTTCTGGGCCAGCCTTTCCTTTCCGCCCTGGATCAGTGAGGCCGTATACGAGCCCTCGGGCATCTCTCTGTGGCGCTGCGCTATCGTCCCCGCCAGCCGCTCGACCATCGTCCCGAAAGGAACCTCCCTATCGCTTGCGTGCGCAACTCCGACTCGATCACCTGCCAGGGTGGTGAAGAAGCAGGTCTTATGGCCTGTATGGCAGGCTGGCCCGCGCGGCTCTACACTGTAGAGGAGTGCGTCTCCGTCGCAGTCCAGCTTCACCTCGACGACCCTCTGGGTGTTGCCGCTCGTCGCGCCCTTGCGCCAGAGCTCGGAGCGCGAGCGGGAGTAGTAGTGGGCCTCACCGCTGGAGAGCGTCTGCTCGACGGCCTCGCGGTTGGCGTAAGCCAGCGTAAGCACGTCGCCCGTCGCCACATCCTGGGCGACGACGGGGACGAGACCGTTCTCGTCGAATATCACTCTGTCTGTCGCTGAGGTCATTCCCTCTATCTCATCTCGGCTGTACCTGATGGTTCCACGAGTCGGACCGGGATGCCGGCATGCATCATGTGCTCTTTGACCTCGGCTATGCTGTACTCGCCAAAGTGGAAGATGCTCGCGGCGAGCACCGCTCCCGCTCCGGCGTTTACGGCTGCGATCATATGCTCCGGGCTGCCCGCCCCGCCGGACGCGACGATAGGGAGGGTGGTCTTCTCGGCGACGGCGGAGATCAGATCTAGGTCGTAGCCGGTCTCGGTTCCGTCTGCGTCCATGCTGTTGAGCACGTACTCACCCGCCCCCCGCCTTTCTCCCTCGATGAGCCATCCGACTGCGTCCATCCCCGTGTTGACCCTTCCGCCGTTCAGGTAGACCTCCCATCCAGGCGAGGGCGCGCGCCGTTTCACGTCGACGCTCAACACGACACACTGGCTCCCGAAGCGTTCCGCTCCTTCGGTGATGAGATCCGGGGTCCCCACAGCGGCGCTGTTTATGGAGACTTTGTCGGCCCCCGCGCGCAGCATGGCGCGCATGTCGCCGGCCGTCCTTACGCCGCCGCCGATCGTGTATGGTACGAATACCTCCTCTGCAGCAGCGCGGGCGAGCGCGGCGGCCGTGTCCCTCTGTTCGTGGGAGGCTGTGATGTCGTAGAAGATGATCTCATCTGCCCCTTCACTGTCGTAGAGGGCCGCGAGCTCCACAGGGTCTCCGGCGTCCCTCAGGTTGGTAAAGTTCGTCCCTTTTACCACCCGCCCGGCGTCCACGTCGAGGCAGGGTATGATGCGGACCTTGAGGCTCACCGGGGGCCCTTCTCCCGCCTGCGCCCAAGAGGAGCCAGGCGCTCCCCAAAGAGGGCGCTTACGTGGCGCTTCGCCGGTGGCAGGGCCACGTTCGACGAAACGACGTTCACCACTTTTCCGGCTCTTTTCCGGTAGCTCATTACAGGGTATTGTACGGGTCTACACGTAGGGCACACCGGCGTTGCCGCATTCTTCGGCCAGGCGCTCGCGCAAGGCGTTCCTCGCTGGTAGCAGCACGGAGCCCTCGTCCCCTGCGCCCACTACGATCGAGCCGTCCCTTCCCCTCCAGTGACGGTGGACCGTGTAGGCGGCGAGCGTTCCCTCCACCAGGCCGACCGTCCTGTCGAGCTCTGCGTGGGACATCGAGGCGGAGACGTCGAGCTTGGAGACGTCCACGTTCTCGGACGCGGAGATGTCAGCGGAGAGGTTGCCCGTCCTTAGCCTGAGGCCCGGCGTGTCCCAGAGGACCTCGATAGCACCCTTGAGGGCCGCCGCCCTGCTCTCCTTGTTGCCTTTACGGAACTTGGGATCATCCATCGCCCGGAGCCGCTTCGCGAGGTCGCCGTTGTCCGCAGCACCCGAGCGCTCCAGGGAGAGCACCTTCAGCGTCGCCGCGGAATCCACTTCCACGACCACGTTCTGGTTCCTCTCCCGTGGGAAAGGGTAGTCCGTGTACTCCACGCCGACCTTCTCCAGCTCGGAGAGCAACTCCTCTGCGTAAGGCTCGCCGCCGAACATCCTGCGGCTCGCCGAGTAGGC
>DATDKO010000052.1:0-3804 GCA_036519935.1 Rubrobacter sp.
CAGGCACCTAACACAGGGTTATCGCACCCAAGCAGGGAGGCTCGGTGGAGCTCGGGGTCTGCCCGGCGCGCCTGCGCTAGGCTTGCTCTCGATCGTTGGGCTGAGGCGGCGGCAGAAACTCGATGCCGCATTCGCGGCCGACGGCCGCCAACCGCTCGAAATCCGGCGGCGCGCCGGGCGCCGGCGGGTTGCTCGGGTCGTCGATCGGCTCCCCTAAGGTGGAGAAGAAGCGGGCGTGCTGGCTTGCGGGCGTGACCAGCGTCAGGGTTCGCATCATGCCGGGTCCCGGGTTGTGCAAGGAGTGCACGACACCGGGGCGCATGCTGAAGAACTCGCCGCGTCCGAGCCGGTAGCGCTCTCCGTCCGCCTCGACCTCGAGCGTTCCCTCCAGCACGTAGAAGGCCTCGTGGTTGTGCTCGGTGTGCGCCGGCACGCTGAGCGTGGGCGGCATCCAGTGCTCGAAGAGAAATAGCCTATCGTCGGTGTCCTCCGGCTCGGCTTTGAAGCTGAGCCATTGACCCAAGAGGGCGAATGCACGGCCACCGTTGGCCGGAAGGTGCTTGACCTTCGCCATCGTCGATGGCATCTGGGTACTCCTCCTATTGGGTTGGTGGTCAGAAGTCGACATCGTGCTCGTTTACTCCTTTCCGCTGTTTTGGATTGGTTTCGAACTACCGGTGCTTAGAGCAGGGACTGCGCTAGAGGACCCCACCCTTGTCTCTCTCTACGTCCCCTCACCACTCCTTTCCCTTGTAGGACTAGTATATGGTAAACTATTTTTACGGTATGGTAAAACGCTTTTATCAAATTGTCAAGAGGAGGTTCCCTGCTAGTGGCGGATCGAACGGTAACGAAAGAGCACTCGGCACAGGAGCACCTGATCTTCAGCCAACTACTACGAGGGCCCTACGAGGCCTTACTAAGGAAGATACACGCTGAGTTGGCCGCCGCCGGTTTCGCCGACACTTACGCTTCGTGGGGCACTAACATCTTTCACTACCTCAGGGAGGGTGGACTTCGCCTGACCGAACTGGCCGAGCTCACGCACACCACCAAGCAGGCCTTGCTCTACACCATCAACCAGCTTGAAGCAGCGGGCTACGTAGAGCGGGTACCGGACCCTACCGATGGGAGAGCCAAGATCATTCGCTTAACGCAACGAGGATGGGAGGTCAGGCGGGTAGGAGATGAGATCATGGCGAGCATAGAGTACGAGTGCGTCCAGAAGCTTGGTGAGGAAAGGATGCGGCAGTTCGAAGCACTGATGAAGGATGTAAGCAGCGTGCTCGAGGAGAACCGGGCGCAAGGTTAAAAGGCCGCCACCAGAGCACCCGAAGTTACAACAGAAAGGACTGGCGGCCGACGATCGGAGGAATGGCTATGACCAGCTCGGCAAGGGCAAATCTTGGGTGCGTGGTGCGAGCGGGGGAGAGCTACCAGGGCAAGCAGGGACCAAACTACACGCCTGGAATCAGCGCGGAGAGCGCGGGCCCTCAGGCAATCTGGCTCGGCTCGGGGACGCTTCCTCCACATGGCGGGCGGACCAAGGCCCATCTGCACGAGCACCACGAGACTGCAATCTACTTGCTCAGCGGCGATGAGGTAGAACTGTGGACGGGCGAGCAGCTAGAGCATAGGGAGGTCGCCCACCCAGGCGACTACTTGTACATCCCGGCGGGAGTGCCCCATGTGGCGGTCAATCGCAGCGAGACGCCAGCCATCTTCGTCGCGGCGCGGACTGACCCGAACGAGCAGGAGAGTGTGGTGTTGCGGCCAGACCTGGAAGCGAAGGTGCCTTAGCGCTAAGCGTCCTAAGCGCTCCGCTGTGCGAACTTCCGAGAACTCCGTAAAGCGGAAGTTCAACTTCGCAGAATTTCCCTTCCGAGACTGTCCGAAAAGGTGTCTTGAGAGGGTAGCTCGGTAAAGTACCGAGCATGAGAAAAGCATACCAAACCGACCTCTCCGATGCCGAATGGTCCTACGTCGAGGCTTATCTCCCTACCCCTAAAGCCCCCGAACGCCCCAGAGTACACACCTTGCGCGAGATAGTTGACGCCATCTTCTACATCGTGAGGAGTGGATGTGCCTGGCGCTTGCTCCCTCACGACTTTCCTCCCTGGAAGACCGTCCACCATTACCTCAGGATTTGGCGTAAGGATGGCACCTTCGAGAGGATCCACGCCGCCTTGCGCGAGCGGCTGAGGGTCCGCCTGAAGAGAGGAGCCGACGAAGCATTCCCGTGCCTCTCGCATCTGTGGCTGGATGCGGGCTACCGCGGAGTGGACAAGGGGCAGACTGGGTGGAGAAGACCCTGGGGTGGAGCGTGGATCTCGTCGAGCGCCCACGAAAGCCCGCTCCCGAAGAAGTACTGATGGCGTGGGCCAAGGAGTGGGAAAAAGAAGGCGTGTGGGTGGATTGGCAGAAGCTCCTTCCACCGCGAGGGTTCGTCGTGCTGACGAGGAGGTGGGTGGTGGAGCGGACGATCGCTTGGATCGACCACAACAGGAGGATGAGCAAGGATTACGAGCGACTAGCCGCCACTTGCGAGGCGTTCATCTACGTAGCGATGAGTCGCCTGATGCTCAGGCGTCTGGCTCGCTCATGAAGCTTTTCGGACAGTCTCTCGACGCACTCAGGTGAATAAGGGCAAGGGGCGAGGCAGCTAGCCCCGCGTTAAACAGAGCACCATCCTCACCATCAGCTCGACTGCCTGCTCGTCGGTCATATCTTGTTTGCGCACCATCGTCCGCCAGCTCTGAAAGTCCAGAGCGAGCCCTATGGCGCCATGCAGCAGCGGCCGGGAGTGACTGGTGTGGGACTTCCACCCCGCGGCCAAGACTATCTGCATCTGCTCCCAATGATCGATGATGGGCCTCATTATCTCGCGAACGTCCGGGTCATCCCTGAGGTGCGGCATCTCCTGGTCGCGCAAGATGTTGGCCAACAGCCCTTCTCTGCGGCGAAAGTAGTCGTAGAGCTCGGAAAGGGCTACCCTCAGGCGTCTCTCAGGGTTGGCGATCTGCTCCCACGACCACGGATCCGGAAGTGGGTTCTCAGATAGATCGAGTGACGAGCAGGCCTTACCTAGAGATAGTTCGTCAGGGAAGTGACTGTAGACGGTGGGCCTGCTCACCCCAGCTCTCTTGGCTATGGCGCTCCTGGTCGTCAGCGCGGGCCCGAGGGTCTCGTGCAATTCCAGCGTCGCCCTGGTTATGCGCAGCCGGGTCTCCTGCTCACGCTCAGCGCGCTTCTTGAGCTCGTACTTCCCGCGTTTCATGAGCGAATTCTAGAACTTTCCAACGACTCACTCCTCTACCCCTTGACAGCCAGCGGTCGATGTAGGATAGTACCACACATCATTTTACACGAATGTAAAGTGATTGACGAAGGACAGGAAGCGAGGGAAAAGGAGGAACGGCATGGCCATGGTTACTCAACCGTATGCGCTCGCCAGGGAAGAAGGGCAGCAGGTATGGTTTATGGGAGTACCCACCCGCGTGCTAGCAACCGCTGAGCAGACCGGTGGTGCCTTTGGACTCATCGAGCACGTAATTCCTGCTGGTGATGAGTCACCTTGGCATGTGCATCGCGCTGAAGATGAGTCCTTCTATGTGGTTGAGGGGCAGATGACCTTTCTTTGCGGTGAGCAGAGAGTGCAGGCTGGCCCAGGCACCTTTGTCTACGGGCCACGTGAGATCGCGCATGGCTTTCGGGTCGAGGGAACAGAGCCGGCCACGATGCTACTGCAGTTTACTCCAGGAGGGTTCGAGCACTTCGTCATAGAAATGAGCGAGCCGACACCAC
>DATDKO010000053.1:0-5264 GCA_036519935.1 Rubrobacter sp.
GAAGAGCAACGCGACGGCGAACGACTCCATGACTATGAGGGCGTCGACGAGCATCGCCGCCCCACGCCTGAAGGCAGGTGGCGAGCGATGGAAGGCTCTCTGCAACCTGTCCACGGGACCCAGGAGCCTCTCCCCCAACCACTTCAAAAGCCACATAGCCCTACATTCTAACTTCTATGGCTGGATCTAGCCATCAACTTATCACCTTCGGTAGTGCCGCAAGCAGGGCGCAGCACACCAGCGCGAGCGCGATACCCACGAACGACAGGATGTCTCCCCTGGAGATCAGCAGCGCGGCGAAACCGGCGATGACGCTCGCCCCGTAGTAGAGATTGCTCGTACGCCTGTGCATCCCCGTGGTCGGGGTGATCCGCTGGTAGATGTGCTCCCTGTGCGCCAGGAAGATGCTCTTTCCAGCCCCGCTTCGCAACCGCCGAACCAGCGTATATGCGGTGTCGAAGAGGTAAGGCGTGAAGACAACCACGCAAGCCAGGAAGCGCAAAGGCGTCCACTCCAGCCCCGAGAGCGCGGGGGCGTAGAGGGCTACCGCAGCCAGGCTGAAACCGAGGAAGTATGCTCCCGAATCCCCGATAAAAATGGATGCAGGGTTTATGTTCCAGATCAGGAACCCTGCAGTAGCCCCGATGAGCGCGGGCAGGAAACCACCCGCCGGTCCCACGAGCGGCGCGAGGAAGAATGCGTTGACGAGCGCGACGCCCCCCGTAAAACCGTCTATGCCGTCCATGAAGTTGAAGGCGTTGCTGAGGGCCACGATCCAGAACACCCCGACAGCGAAAACCAGAACGCCGAGCACACCAGGAGCGTCCGAGATGATGGTTGGCGGATAGAACAGCAGCAATCCCAAGGCGGCCAGAACCTGGAGGACGGCCTTCACGCCGAAGTGGAGATTGGACAGGTCGTCGGCGAGCCCGACGGCCCATACCAGGGCTGCCGCCGCGAGCAGCGGCCACAGTCCCACCGGGCGAAGCAGCGCCACTCCTGCGAGCATCCCAATGAATATGGCGACGCCCCCGAGCCTTGGTGTTGGGACCTCGTGCGAGCTGCGGAGGTTGGGCACGTCGAGCAGATTCCGTCCAGCAGCGAAACGCACGAGCAGTGGTACGAACGCCCCAGCGACCAGGAAAGCCACGCCAGCAGCGACAACACCGGTCACCGTGGCTCCCACGCCTTACACAAACGGGTTCTCAATACCCTCGACATAGAGTCCGTGGGGCATGCCTTCCGTCAGCAACCCGCCAGCCCAGAGGATCCTTGCCCACTTTACCTTCTCTCCACCGTGATCGCCAGGCTGGCCACGCCGACTCCTCTCGCGCCACACGATTTCAGCATAGCACCCTACGGACTACGACCGCACCATCCCGAGTCTCCGCAGGCGCGCGACTTCGAGGCCTACACCCTCCCTGAAGGGACGGGGCGTGTAGTCGAGGTCGCTCCTGGCCCTCTCGTAAGAGTAGGCCTTGTCTTCACGCAGTCGCATCACCTGGCCTGAGTCAACGGGCAAAGGTAGCCGCAGCCTCTCCGCGGCCACGAGCGCCAGGCGAACCGGTTCGATAGGCAGCCTGACGATGCGTGGGCTCCTCCCCAGGGCCGCTGCCGCAGTCTTCACAAGGTCGAGGTAAGCCAGGGGGTCGGCGCCGGGCAAGTCGTAGCTGCGGCGTACGGACGCGGGGCGTTCGAGGGCTTCGAATACGCCGCACGCGCAGTCTTCGTGGTAGACAGGCTGCCAGAGGTTGGTGCCAGGGCCGAAGACGGGGAAGACGGGCGAGCGGTCCAGGAAGCGCAGCAGACGGTGTACGTTCCTGTCCCGCTCGGAGCCGTAGATCATCGAAGGTCGAAGTATCGTCCACGCGAGCCCGCTCCCGCGAACAAGCTCCTCCATCCTGAGCTTCGGACCGGAACGGAAAGCGTAGGCCGAGTGCGCGCTCGTGCTGCCGACGATGACGACCCGTTCCACGCCAGCCCGGCCGGCAGCCCGTACGACGGGGGGAGCGTACTCGATCCCGGCGACGTGCAGGAAGGCGTCTGTGTCCCTGAGCGCCCGGTAGAGATCCGCCTCTCTAGCTGCGTCTCCGTGGAGGATCTCCACCCTCTCCCCGTCGAGCCTGGAAGTATTGGGGCTGTCAGCGCGAACGAGGCAGCGCGTCTCATGGCCCCGAGCGAGCAGCAGCCTGAGTAACGCGCCCCCAAGCAAGCCCGTGGCGCCTGTGAGGAGTATTCTCATCCGGCCCAGGGACGTGGTGCTGGCTCTCGAGTGCGTCCTTCTTTGTGACCCTCAGCCGGTCTTCTTACCGCCTTGGTCGTCCTGGGAGCCTCCGCCGGCCTCGAATAGTCTCACGCTGCGAGCCCGGTTACGTTCGTTCCTCTCCACATACTCGACCTGCGCCTGCTGGCCCTTCTTCATGTCCTCCAGCTTCGCCTCTTTGCCGCCGAGCGTGATGCTGGTCTCCTTCGCGAGCCTGAAAGGCACCGGTTTGTTGCCCTGTTCGTCTATCGTAGGCCGCACGCTGAACCCCTCAGTCTTGGGGTTCACGAACGTGACCGTGCCAAACAATATCTTCTTCTTCGGAGCGTTCTTATCCTGCTTCACCGGCGCGTTCTTGCCCTGCTCCGCCTTGGATCCGCCGTCCTGCTGCGACCCACTCCCTGATTGATCGCCACCGCCACAACCCGCGAGGAGCCCGGCTATCAAGACGATCGTGGCCAGGAAGAGCACCGTGGATAGTCCTCTCGTGTTCATCGAGTCTCCTTGTCCTGCCGTGTGCTCTGCGAGGCTAAACTACCAGAAAGGGTGAAAGGCCGTCAATCGGACGGTGTGGCCCCGGCCCGTTCCCAGCCAGGGTAGAACTCGTTCATTATGGGGGTTGTGATCTCCTCCACCATCCTCGCTTGCTCCGGCGTCAGATCCTCCCGCCACCCGCCGGGTTTGGCCTTGCGGCGGGGCTTGTTCGGCCCCTTCTGTCTCTCGGGGATGTTCTCCCAGGCGTGCTTCTCGACCACCCTTCGCAGTTGCTCCTCCTCGATGGGGATAACGAGCGAGGAGTAGATCTTCTCCAACTCGCCGAGAGCGTCGTACCTGAGATCCTCGTACCTGGTGGCGACCTTGCGCCCTCTGTGTGCCTCGTAAGCCTCCCATGCCTTCCCGAAGCTCGCGCTGTACATCCTGGCCCGCTGCCGCACGAACTCGTCCGGGTCGGTGTCGGCCAGAGTGTCCTCGCCGGCGCCCCAGCTCCCTTCTCTCTGGGCGGCCAGAAGCGAGGCAACAACGTCCCTCGGGTCGCGGACCAGCAGGATCACACGACTCTCGGGAAGGGCCTCTACAAGGAGCGGCGCACCTACAGAGCCGTTCGGTTCCTTTACGACAAGGAAGCCTTTCTCGCCCAACTCGGGGAAGCGTGCGTCGGCCCCTTCCAGGACGAACGTCCTCAAGGATCTTATCCAGGCCTCTCTGTAGGGGTCGCCGAGGATGTAGTCCTCCCTTCCCCTCTGCTGCTCCCCGGCACGCATGTAGTAAGCGTAGCCGAACACATCTCCCACGTAAGGCTCGTACCACGTAGCGTGGTCGTCCAGATCTCCCATCATGGCGCCGAGCCAGCTACTGCCGGTCCTCGCGACGCCGAAGACCCATATGAAATGCTCCGGGAGGATACCGCCGATGGTAGCATCGCTGTCTCCAGCGGCGAGGCGTGCCCTTAGCCGGGAGATCTCCCGGTCTCTGGAGGCGAGCTGCTCGTGCAGGAGGTCCGGTGGACTGCCGAGTACTTCGGCAGGTCCGGGCACCTCGCCACGGATGATCCCTACCTCGAGTTTCAAGTATGCCCTCACGTTTCCGGCCACATCCAACACCGCGCGCTGCTGTAAGTTCGGCATTCGCTATCTCCCCCGCGTCCATGCGCGGATCTCGGCACTATTCCTTCCGGTCTTCGTCCGCATCACGTATACTACCCAGTCCGGTTCAGGCCAGCAGGTCCGACCGCGCAGGACCTGCTGCGGAGGCACTATATTGCCCTTTGCCTCCGCAGCAGGCAAGCCGGCACAATGATCTGTACTCTCCGCGCCAGAGGATGTTCAGAGGAGGCCTCGTAACCTGTAGTTCGCCGTCCACCACGCGTTTTGTATCCACCGATACCATCCTGTCCACATATTTGTCGGCCAGCGGGGCCGAGTATCCCCGGCTCACGGTTGAAAGAGCTTTCCTCTGCGAAGTAGACTAAGCGGTCAAGAAAGATCCAGAGGGAGGATTGGGTAAGAGTGTTCGTCTCCGATAGCCGTAAGGTGGTTTTCGTCCACATTCAGAAGACGGGTGGACTCACTGTGGACAGGTTATTGAATGAGCGTATCCCTGATCTACGTCGCATCGTGGCAAGGCACGGGTTTGCAAGCCTGGGGATGGATAAGCTAGACGATTGGGACGAATACTTCAAGTTCGCCTTCGTGAGAAATCCGTGGGATCGATTAGTCTCCTGGTACAGCATGGTAACGACGATGCCAAGAGAAGGCAACGAACTATGGCGGTACGTGCACGATAACAGCTCGACCTTCGAAGAGTTCATCTACAACTGCACGGACGAAGTAAAGATAAAGGATGGCGTCCATTACTCGTTCGCGTACAACCAACTGGATTACGTGACGGACGAGCATGGCAACATGCTCGTTGACTTCATAGGCCGACTCGAGAACTTCGATGAAGATATCCAGGAGGTGTTCCGCAGAATAGGCTTTGAGTTAGAGGCAGTCCCGCACAAGAATCGCTCCGGCCATCGGCACTACAGCACGTTCTACACTCCCGATACCGAGTTGATCGTAAGAGAGAGATTCAAGAGAGATATCGAGTACTTCGGCTACGAGTTCGAAAGCCCGAGAAAACCAGGGGCTCTCTTCGTCTGTGGTTGCGACAGGAGCGGCACCACGGCCCTCACAGACTACCTGAACCGACATCCGAAGATACTCGTCTGCCAGGAAAGCTCAGAGACCGCACAGCAAGAGGAGATCACCCTGGACCCTTCTACGTTCGAGAGGATGCTCGACCCTCTGCCGAAGGAGCCAGGGGCGCCACACAACGATGGGGATCGTCTCATCAAGCCACCCGCGGAGCTCCTGGCGAACAGGGATCCGTCCGGGCTGCAGTGGATCGGCGCCAGCAACTCCGACTACCTGATGCGCATGGAATCGTTAGCAGGAAACAACCCCGGGGCGCGCTTTATAGTCATGTACCGTCCCATCGAAGAGGTCGCCGAGTCGTGGGA
>DATDKO010000054.1:0-2238 GCA_036519935.1 Rubrobacter sp.
GGTGGTCGGGTTCTGCGGCGCGCAAGGTGCTCTCGGAGAAGGCACCCCAGCTGACGGCGACGCTCTTCAGCTCGGCGGCCTTCGCCGCTTCCACGTCGAAGGGGGAGTCGCCGACGTAGGCGGCACTTTCTTTCGGGACCCCGCCGAGCAGCTCCAGTCCCTTCAACAGTGGCTCGGGATGGGGCTTGTGCTCCGTAGTGTCCTCCAGCGTGACGAAGCGGTCCACGACGTTGCGGAGTCCGGGAAAGATCTTCAGGGCCATCTCCACCGAGAGGCGGCGTTTGGAGGTGACTACTGCAACCTTGATGCCGGCCGATCCGAGTCGGGCTAGTGACTCCTCGACTCCGGGGAACTCCCTGATCAGGGCGTCGTGGTGTTGTTCGTGGTGGCTGCGGTAGGCCTCGAGTAGCAGATCGGCGTTTTCTGTGTCTATCAGCTCCATCTGGCGCGGGAGGGGCTGGCCAACGTTTGCCAGCAGCGTCTCGCGGGGGATATCGTCGCGGCCGAGGACCTCAGTTGTGGCGTGGCGCATGGACTGGTGGATCATCTCCGTCGTATCGACGAGCGTCCCGTCGAAGTCGAAGAGGACCGCGGAGAGCAACGTCTAATCGAGCCCGTTCCTGAGCAGGCCGTCCACGTCCCAGGCGCCGAGCTCCTCGAGGCCCGGAGTATCCGTTAGCTCCAGGTGGACGGGGGTGATGCTGATCTCATCGTTCTCGATGGCCGCGAAGTCCGTGCCTTCCTCCTCATGATGGCCAGGAGGGTTGTTGTAGATGTCGTAGCCGACCCTCCCCTCCTCGTCCCTTACCTCGACGAGTTCGTCCTTGTAAAACCGGCGCCCGAGCCTGGTGACCCGCGCCCCCCTTAGCCTCTCGCGGGGCAGGTTGGGTGCGTTGACGTTGAGGATACGTCCCGACGGAAGGCCCTTGAAGGCTACTTTTACCAGGTGTGCCGTGAAATCCGCAGCGGCCTCGAAGTGGAGCCTATCGTCGAGTGGCATAGCCTCCTGGACCGTCTCATGCCAGGGGCGGTTTATGCTGAGTGAGACGGCGATGCCAGGGACCCCGATCACTATCCCCTCCATCGCACCGGCGACCGTGCCCGAATAGGTGATGTCGTCACCCAGGTTCTCCCCGTGGTTTATCCCCGAGACGACGATATCTGGCGCGAAATCCATGAGCCCGAGGGCGACAAGCCGCACGCAATCGACCGGCGTCCCCGTGCAGGCGTATCCTGTCACCCCGTCCGCCATCTCGCGCTCCTCAACGTGGAGCGAGCGCCCGAAGGAGATGCTCCTGCCTACTCCCGAACGGTTCTGGTCGGGCGCCACGGTGATGACGTCCCCCACCTTCTCCAGCGCCCGCCTGGCCGCCAGAAGTCCTGGAGCCTCGATCCCATCGTCGTTGGTCAATACTATGCGCATAGGTCCAAACTCTCCGTAAGTCCGGAGGTTATTATCGTCCAAAAGGGTCCTGATTCTATCATCCTGGCACTGATGTCCCCGACGACCGGGCTAGGGAACCGGCGGTAACCGGTATAGAAATGGGCTATCCGTAACATTAAGAAAAAAGAATGGACAAAGCCGCACATATACGGTAGCTTACCGAGGCTGTGATGGAGAGACCTACGTAAGGAGTGTGATGTTGTGAACGCCGTAGAGTGGTTTAAGCATCGCTCCTACGATTACAGACAGTTCTCGGATCTTGAGGCTCTGGGCTCCCGCAAGCGCGACCTCGGCCTTACGGTCAGCGCGGTCCTGCCCTGCCGCAACGTGGCCGACACCGTGGGCGGGATCATAGACGAGATCCACGCCGTCAACCGCCTGACGGGCGACCATCCACTGGTCGACCAGATCCTCGCTGTCGACGCTGACTCACCTGACGGTACCGCGGAGGTGGCGGCATCGAAGGGCGCTGAGGTCTACTCGGAGAACGAGCTCATGAACAACCACGGCGGCGCGCACGGCAAGGGCGACGCTATGTGGCGCGCACTCTCCGTCGCGCGTGGCGACCTAGTCATGTACATCGACGCTGACACCAAAGACTTCAGGCCCCAGCTCGTCTACGGCATTCTGGGTCCGATCCTCGAGGTACCCGAGATCCGCTTTGTCAAGGCCGCCTACAGACGTCCTTTCAAGGGCTACGAGACCGTAGAGCAGGACGGCGGAGGGAGGGTTACGGAGCTCTCGGCCAAACCTCTCTTCAACCTCTTCTACCCCGAGCTCACAGGCTTCGTGCA
>DATDKO010000055.1:0-2949 GCA_036519935.1 Rubrobacter sp.
TACTCTCCAATCTCCGCGGAGGGGGTTACGCACGATGGAACAAAGAGCGCAAACGTCGAGAAGGATGGCGAAACAAACGACGGACTATCACGGCTGTGATCCTTACCTCTTCATCGTAGGGTGCGCGAGGTCAGGCACCACTCTGGTGCACAGGATCGTGGACGCACACCCCGAGATAGCCATCACCCCCGAGATGCACTGGATCAGCCACTACGTCAACTACTTCAAGAACCAGAACCGTCTGGTTACCCCAGAGCTGGTCTCCGAACTGAGCGGGCACAAGAGGTTCGCCCAGTTCGAGATCCCCCGGGAAGAGTTCGAAGGCTTGCTCGGCTCAGGGGAGGTGGTCCCATACCCAACCTTCCTCAACAGGCTCTTCGGCCTGTACGGAAAGATTAAGAACAAACCGCTGGTGGGGAACAAGACCTCCGGTTACGTGCGCCGCGTCCCTACATTCCACGCGCTCTGGCCCGACGCGAAGTTCGTCCACATCATCCGCGACGGTCGGGACGTCTGCCTGTCCGTTCTGAACTGGAACAAAGCCGAGCGCACTGCCGGGCGCTACGCGTCCTGGGAGGAGGACCCCGTCTCGACCACGGCCCTCTGGTGGGAGAGAAAGGTACGCAAGGGGCGAGAGGACGGCGCGGCGCTCGGCCCAGGTCTCTACCACGAGATGCTCTACGAAGACCTCGTCGACGACCCGGAGCGAGAATGCAAGAGGCTTTGTGAGTTCCTCGGCGTCCCCTACGACGACGCCATGATCCGTTTCGCGGAGGGCAAGACGAGGACGGATCTGCCCAATGCCAGGAAAACTCCCAAGAAGGCGTGGCTGCCCATTACGTCCGGGCTGAGGAACTGGCGCACAGAGATGCCCGTGAAAGACGTCCAGCGCTTCGAGGCCGCGGCAGGGAATCTGCTGGAAGAGCTGGGCTATGAGAGGACCTTCTCCCGCCCGACGCCACAGGCGCTCGAGCACGCAACGAGGATTCGGAAAACGTTCAGCCGGGACGTCCAAGAGCGAGCAGAACACCCGCCGGAGCGCCGGTGGCAGTAAACCCGTATGTCTTCATCATAGGCTGCCCGAGATCCGGAACTACCCTGCTGCAGCGCATCGTCGATGCGCATCCCGATATCGCCGTCGTCTTCGAGACGCACTGGATCCCGCGCTGGTTAGAGAAGCGGAGGGGCGACTACAGCCTCCAATACCTCCGCGAAAGCTACGGTCTCGCAACGGACCACATGCGCCGGATCTATAACGGTCTGGCCCAGCTCCACGAGCTGAAGCCTGGCCGGCACAAGAAGAGGGTGTGAGCGTTAAGCCGTTATTGTCGGACCCTGTGTTTCCCGGGCTCGGTGTCGCCAGCGATCCCGAGATTATGCGGGGCGTCTTCGCAGACTACCTGCGGCCCCTTAGAGGAGACACCTACCGCGTCACAGACTGCCGCCTCTCCCGGGTACGCTACCGCAGAGGTACTCGCTGCGTCTTGCAATACACCCTGCGCCTCGCGGATTGCGACACGGGCCACGAGCGTATCCAGTGGGTTACCGGCGTGATCTACGCCAAGGATCGAACCCGGCGTAAGTGGGAGAAGCTGCAGGCATCATACCGAAGAGAAGTGCCCGACGGTTCTTCGGCATTCGAGCCGTTCACCTTTATCCCGAACCTCGGGATGCTGGTGGAGGTCTTCCCCTACGACCGGCGGCTCCCGACACTTCCCCTCGTGATGGCGGGTCCGTCGCCCGAGCTCGAACGCCCGCTTCTTGCTAGCTTCGGACCGGGCGACTGGCACACCGAGGCGTGGAAGGTGGAGCTGATCCGGTACCGAGCCGAACTAGCCGCTACCCTACGGTTCACGGTGCAGGCACGGGACGACACTGTCGGCCGCACCGATGAGAGGCGCTTCTACGCAAAGGTCTACCGCGATGAGGGAGGAGAACGAACCTATCGTGCGCTCCAGGCGCTGCGAAGCAGGGCCGACGAGGACAACGAGAAGTTTACCGTGGCGGCGCCCATCGCCTACCTGAGCGAACTCAAGGTATTGCTACAGGAGGAAACGCTCGGCACTTCCCTCCAAGAAACGATAGTCCAGGAGGGGGACGCGTCCCCGGCGGTGCGCAAAGCCGCCGAGGCCCTGGCGGCCTTACACCTAGAACATATACCTACGCCACAGCGTCATACCGTGCCCAACGAGGTCGCTGCGTTAGAGCGGACCGAAACCATCCTGCGGTGGGCGTGCCCCCATCTGGGAGCAGAGATCGAGGAGACAGTCGGCGCCGTGGTCGCCAGCCTCGAAGAGGTTCCTCCCGCGCCGACCCATCGAGATCTGAAACTGGATCACATTCTGCTCGACGGCGACCGCCCATCCCTGGTGGACCTCGACAACTTCGCCGCGGCAGACCCTGTTCTCGACGTCGCCAACGTCTTGGCCCACCTCAAGAGCATGCCTTTTCGCTTCCCGCTCACGCTCGAGGACTCGTGGTCGACGGCGGCGCAGGCCTTCGCCGAGGAGTACTTCTCTCATGTCCCGAGATCCTGGCGCAGAAGGCTTCCCATCCACTACGCGGGCGCCGTCCTGAAGTTTTCCGTCGGCTTTTTCGCACGCCAGGAGCTGGACTGGCCGGGCACGATCGCAACTCTGCTGGAGGAAGCCAAAGCTTCCCTGGCGGGTAGGGTCTGGTAACTTATGGCCCAGAGCCGACACTACCGCCAGCTCCACGACCTCAAGCTAGGCCGCTACGATGCCGAGGAGCTCTCGTGAGCGTTGGCTCGTTTGCGGCCGATCCCGCCTTTCCTCAGCTCAAGATCGCCACCGATCCCGGCTTGATGAAGGAGACCTTCCGGACCTACCTTCGTCCTGTCGGCGGCAAGGTCTACGACATCGAGGATTGTCGCTTTATTCGGCTCCGCTATCGTCAGGACTCTCGTTGCTTTTTGCTATACACATTGCG
>DATDKO010000056.1:0-2359 GCA_036519935.1 Rubrobacter sp.
ACGTCGAGCGTCGGGCTGGCTACCTCGCGCCTGGAGGACCTCCCGACAGGGGGCCGCACACCCCTCGCAGCCGGTATCGAGAAGGCCGCCGAGGTGCTGAAGAGGGAGGGACTGCGCGACAGGGAGCGCCGGCATCTGCTGATCTTGCTGACCGACGGGAGGGCGACGGCGGGACCCGACCCGCAGGTGGCTGCTGCGCGACTGCGCTCCCTCGGGACCACTTCATTCATAGTCGACACCGAGGAAGGCTACGTCCGGCTCGGGATGGCGGACGAGCTGGCAGGGGCGATGGGGGGGCGGTGCCTGCGCCTGGAGGAACTGCGGGCCGATTCCCTCGTGGAGCTCATTGAGAGGAGAAGGGTGGCGTGAGCGAGACTCGGGAGACAAGAGAACCAAGAGAGCATCGGTTGAGAAAGAGGTCGAACAGGGAGAGGCCTCTACTCATCGTCAACACCGGCCACGGTAAGGGCAAGTCCACGGCCTCCTTCGGGGTCATGCTAAGGGGTTGGGCGCGCGGCTACCGCATAGGGGTCTACCAGTTCGTCAAGAGCGGCAAATGGAACGTCGGCGAACAGAAGGCCGCCGAAGCTCTGGGCAACATCGACTGGTTCAAACAGGGCGACGGATGGACGTGGACCGTAAAAGACCTGGAGCATTCCGCCGACCTCGCCCGCGAGGGGTGGGAGGAGGTCAAGCGCCGTCTCGCAGACGAGACCTACGACATGCTCCTCCTCGACGAGTTCACCTACCCCATGAAGTTCGGCTGGGTGGATACCAGCGAGGTCGTTGAGGTTCTAAAGAACCGTCCCGGCTTCCAGCACGTCATCATCACAGGCCGCGACGCTCCGCCTGAACTGGTGGAGATCTCCGACCTCGTAAGCGAGGTAAACAAGGTCAAACACCCCTTCGATGAAGGCTATCGGGGCCAGAAAGGTATAGAGTGGTAGACACCCCCCGCATAGTAGTCGCCGGTACCCACTCAGGGGTCGGCAAGACGACTATTGCTTCGGGACTCATGGCCGCCCTCTCGTCAGAGGGCTTTCGGATCGCCCCCTTCAAGGTCGGCCCCGACTTTATAGACCCCTCGTACCACACCCTCGCGGCAGGCGGGTCGGGACGCAACCTCGACGCCTTCCTCTCCGGCCCCGACCTCATCGGCCCGCTCTTCGCCCACGGCGCCCAGGGTGCTGACATCGCCGTGATCGAAGGCGTCATGGGCCTCTTCGACGGCAAAGGAGGCGGGGATCTCGCCTCCACAGCCCATGTCGCCAGGCTGCTCCAAGCGCCCATAGTGCTCGTCGTCGACGCCAGGGCGATGGCCCGCTCCGTGGCCGCTGTAGTCCACGGATATACGACATTCGACCCAGCGTCGAGAGTCGCGGGCGTCGTTCTCAACCGCGTCGGCTCCAGGGTCCACGAGTCCATGTTACGCGACGCTATAAAGCCCCTCGGCATCCCCGTCCTCGGCGTCCTGCGCCGCGACGACGATATACAGATGCCGGACAGACACCTCGGCCTCGTCCCAGTCGCCGAACGCCGCGCAGAGGCCGCTCGCTCGCTCCACGCCCTCGGAAAGGTGATCTCCTGTTCTATAAACCTCGACGGCATAGTTAGACTTGCCCGTTCCGCAGGATCTCTAGAAGCCGAGCCCTGGAGTCCGGAGTCTCCGGACCTGGATCGGTCCGAGGGTGTCCGCGTGGCGGTCGCCACGGGACCATCGTTCAGCTTCCTGTACCGCGAGAACCTGGAACTGCTGGAGGGCGCGGGCGCTGAGGTCATCACCTTCGACCCGACGACCGAGGAGGATCTGCCAGTCGGAACAGACGCTCTCTACCTCGGTGGTGGGTTCCCCGAGACCTATGCCGAGATCCTCTCCACGAACGGGCGGATGCGGGAGAGTGTTCGGGCCTTTGCGGTAGGCGGGCGTCCAGTGGTTGCCGAGTGCGGCGGGTTGTTGTACCTGGTGCGCGAGCTTGACGGACATCTCATGTGTGGCGTGCTCGACGCAAAGGCCACGATGACTGACCGGCTCACGCTCGGTTACAGGGAAGCCCGCGCGCTGGCGGACTCGCCGTTGGCCGAGCGGGGCGCCAACGTTCGCGCACACGAGTTCCACTACACTGCCATCGAGACGGGCGGCTAAGCGAGGCCGGCCTGGGATCTGATCGGGCGCGGTCAGGAAGGCTTCGTGGCCGGTGGCGTGCACGCGAGCTACCTGCACACCCACTGGGCCTCAACACCCGAGTTGCCGCGCAGGCTGGTGCGGGAGGCGTCGCGGAGCGCGAAGGGAGTCGGGGTATGAGCGGGCGGCTCGTAGGGGTGGGGGTGGGGCCAGGCGACCCCGAACTGTTGACCGTTA
>DATDKO010000057.1:0-7556 GCA_036519935.1 Rubrobacter sp.
CGCGCTGAAATTCCTGAACTCTGTCAAGAGCCGCCTCGAGGCTTACGGGCCAGAGAGCGACATCAGCTGACAGATCTCCTTGCAGCAGGAGAACAGGAGTGTATGAGGTTGTCGTGGTGCATCGAAGGTGATGATGGATCGCTGCCGACGGGCGGGGCGCCGAAACGGACGTAAACATCAAGTTCCAACGTGTGATCGAAGACGTACTGAATAAGATCGACCGCGAGGAACTCGTTCGCCTGGCGCGTGAACTCGTCCGTATCCCGAGCGTCTACCGTCCGGAAGAAAAGAATGGCAACGAGGCGCGCGTCGCCCGGTTCGTGGCTGATTACCTGGAACGGGCCGGCTTCTCGGTGAGGACCGAAGAAGTCGCGCCGGGCCGTCCGAACGTGTGGGCGGTGTGGGAAGGCGACCGTCCTGGGAAGACCCTGCTCTTCGAGGCGCACACGGACGTGGTGACGGAGGGCAGCGCGGAGGACTGGGACCACCCGCCTTTCGAGGCCGAGAGAGATGGAGGCCGTATCTACGGGCGTGGGGCGTGCGACACCAAAGGGAACCTGGCGGCGGCCGTGCTGGCCGTGCGTGCTGTAAGGGACTCCGGTGTCACTTACCCTGGCAGCCTGATACTCTGTCATCCTGTGGACGAGGAGGGGATGATGGCCGGGATCAAGGCGTTCATCGAGCGAGGCCACGCCGATGGGGTGGACGCCGCCGTTATCTGCGAGCCCGAGGAG
Organism: Rubrobacter sp.; assembly: GCA_036519935.1. Classification (GTDB taxonomy): domain Bacteria; phylum Actinomycetota; class Rubrobacteria; order Rubrobacterales; family Rubrobacteraceae; genus Rubrobacter_D. The sequence continues at coordinate 735 of DATDKO010000057.1, forward strand.
AACCAGCTCTGCATAAAGCAGAAAGGCGCGCTCAGGGTGGAGGTTACCCTGCGTGGAACAATGGCGCACGGGGCAATGCCTCAGAGCGGCGTCAACCCGGTTACGAGGGCCGCGAGGTTCGTCGTCGCGGTCGAGGAACTGGAGAGAGAGGAGATCGAGCGTCACGCCGAAGATTCCTTCCTCGGGTATCCGAGCCTTACGCCGACCATTTTGATGGGCCCAAGCCTCGGTGAGCCTCAGATCAACGTCATCCCGGCGAGCGCTTACGTCGCCCTGGACATCCGTACGGTGCCGGCGCAGTCTCACAGAGATCTCGTAGAGCGACTGGAAGACATCATCGCGAGGTTGGCCTCAGAAGACCCCGACTTCGACGCGACGCTGGAGGTTATCGAAGAGCGCCCGCCAACCGAGACCCCGAAAGACGAGCCGCTCGTCAGGGCGATGGCAAGAGCGTACTATCATCTGACCGGCGAGGAGCCGATTTACAAGGGGGTACCTGGCGCGACAGACGGCACTTTCCTGCATGCTTGGGCCGGCATCCCTATCGTCACGACGGGGGCCGGGGACCGTGAGATCCCACACCACACAGACGAGTGGGTCGATGAAGAGGAACTCCTCACAACCTGCAAGCTCTACGCCGCGACGGCAATGTACTACGCCTATGGAGAGGAAGCCCATGTTTGATTACCGCTCGATGTTCGACCTTTCGGGCAAGACCGCCCTCGTCGTCGGGGCCGGCAGCGGCATCGGCGAGGCCAGCGCACAAGGACTCGCGGCCTTCGGCGGGCGCGTCGTGTGCGCCGACGTGAGTAAGGAGGCTGCGGACGACACTGCCAGCGAGATATCCTCGGAGGGAGGAAAGGCCGATGCTATCGAGCTTGACATTACGGACCCTGACAGCGTAAGGATGGCCGTCGAGTCTGTGGGAATTCCTGATGTCCTGGTGAGTACGCCGTCCATCAACGTCAGGAAGCCTGTGCTCGAGATAACGGACGATGAGTTCGACCAGATCGTCGAGCTCAACTTGAAGGGTACTTTCCGCCTGATCAGGGACTTCGGACGCGGCATGGCCGAGCGCGGCTCAGGCAGCATCATAGCCTTCTCGAGCATCAGGGGACAGGTTGTCGAACCGGGACAGGGGATCTACGCGGCGACGAAGGCAGGGACGGTGCAGATGCTCAGGGCCCTTGCATCCGAAGTAGGACCCCGCGGTGTGAGGGTCAACGCCATCGCTCCAGGCATAGTCGAGACGCCTTTGACGGCCCAGATCAAAGACTCCCCTGACTGGTACGACTCCTACGCGGCCAAGAGCATCCTCGGCCGCTGGGCCATGCCGCATGAGATGGTCGGGATGGTCCTCTACCTCGCCTCAGAAGCCAGCTCCTACGTCACGGGCGCCTTCATGCTGGTCGACGGTGGCTGGACCGCCGCAGACGGACGCTTCACGCCGCCACTCTAAATGTTGATACGGTATCCGCATGCTCACTTCCGCGAGCGCAAGTCTTACTCCCTTGCCCCGGCATCACCATCCTTCAGTCCCGCGCAGGCGGGAATCCCAGGATCTCCGCACCTCCAACCAGAGGCGATCCACCGGATTACGTGTGACACAGCTGCACGCAGATACCGCGGTCCGTATATAGTATTGCTGACCTGAAAGTAAATAGCAGAAGGAGAAGGTCATGGCGATGGGTTCGGGGAGCGAAGGGCGGGGCTCCATATTCCGTTTCGACACCAGGCAGATAGTGGTGGCCGGCATAATAGGCGGCATCGCGCTGTTTCTCGGGTTCACGCGCCTGGGCTTTATACCGGTACCGATACCGCTCATAGGCAACGCTACGATCATGCACATACCGGCGATCGTCGGTGGGGCGCTGGAAGGACCCATCGTTGGGCTTTTGGCCGGTGCGATCTTCGGGATATTCTCCTTTCTACAGGCGGACAACCCGGTCTTCCTCAACCCCGTTGTCGCCATTGTGCCGCGCCTGCTCATCGGGGTGGTGGCGTGGGCCGTCTTCGTGGGGCTGCGGCGCTGGAGCGTGGACCTCGCTGCGGCCGTGGCCGGACTGTTGGGGTCCTTCGCCAATACGGTAGGGGTGGTCGGTCTCGCCATTCTCTTCGGATTGCTGCCCGTTGCCATAATTCCGGCTATCCTGCCGCAAGCCATAGCCGAGGCCGTGCTGGCCGCGGTCGTCACGGTCGTCATCGTCAGGGGTGTTATGCTCTTCCGCAGTGGCAAGACGACCGCCCCGGAGAACGAGTCGGACAAAGAACGCCGCTATTAATCAAGGCGCGGCGCGAGCGCAATGATCGAGCTAGACAACGTCTCTTTCACCTATCGTGGTGGCGAGGCCGATGCGGTTCCCGCGCTTCTGAACCTCGACCTGAAGATAGAATCGGGGCAGTTCGTCGCGATCATCGGCCAAAACGGCTCGGGGAAGAGCACGCTCGTCAAGTTGCTTACCGCCGTCCTCTACCCGACGGAGGGGAATATCCGTATAGACGGCGTATCCGTGGATAAGGAGCACCGGTGGGACGTGCGGCGCAAGGTATCCGTCGCCTTCCAGGACCCCGACGACCAGCTAATAATGAACCGTGTAATAGATGACGTGGCTTTCGGCCCTGAGAACCTGGGGTTGGCACGGGAGGAGATCGAGGAGAGGGTGCGGTCATCTGTGCGTATGCTCGGCCTCGAGGAGATCGGCAGTCGCCTGATCGAGGACCTCTCACCGGGGCAGAAGCAGAGGGTGGCCATAGCGGGCGCCCTGGCGATGCGGCCTCTGTTCCTGATCCTGGACGAACCGACCTCGCTTCTACCCGTGCCTGTCGCGATGCGCCTGATCTCTACCGTAAGAGACCTGAGCCTCCGCGAGAACATGGGCGTTCTGCACGTCACCCACTCCATGTACGAGGCCGTCCTCTTCGAGAGGGTCGTGGTCATGGACGCTGGGCGTGTGATCATTGATGGCCCCCCCGCCGAGGTCTTCCGGGACGTCGAGAGGCTGCGGGAGGTCGGCCTTGACGTGCCGCTTGCCGCGAGCCTCGCCCACCGCCTGCGCGCCCGCGGCATCCCGATCGGAGAAGATATCCTGAACACGGCCGACCTGCGCGCCTCCCTCTCTGCCGCCGTGGATACTTCACCTTCAGGCTGATGCAGCCCCACGGAACGGCCCCCATCCTGGAGTTGAAGGGCTTTGCCCACACCTACCTGGAAGACACCCCGAAGGCGAACGAGGCGGTAAGGGACGTATCCTTCCGGATCCATCACGGCGAGCGCGTCGGGATAGTCGGCGCCACCCAATCGGGCAAGTCCACCGTGGTTGACTCTTTCGCGCACCTGCTGCGCCTGACGCCTGGGCAGGTCTTCTACAGAGGCGAGGACGTGGCCGCTCCCGGCTACAACAGAGGCAGGCTGCGGCGCGAGATCGGGATCGTGTTCCAGCAGCCGGAGTCACAGATCATAGAAGACGTGGTCGGCGCGGACGTCGCCTTCGGACCGACCGCCGCAGGCCTCTCCGCCGGCGAGACCCGCGAGCGCGTCGAGGAGAGCCTGAATACCCTGGGGCTTCCTTATGCGGATTACCGCCTGCGTTACGTCCACGCGCTCTCCGGCGGCCAGCGCAGGCGGGGCGCCATAGCCGGAGTGCTCGCCATGCACACGCCCGTGTTGGTCCTCGACGAGCCGATGGCAGGGCTCGACCCGCGCGGCCGCAAGGAGCTTCTGGAACTTCTCATCAAGCTGCAGCGTGACCGCGAGCTGACCCTGATCGTCTGCTCCGCAAGCCTCACCGACGCCAGCCTGCTATGCGACCGCTTTATCGTCCTGGAGCGGGGCACGGTCGTCATGGACGGACCCGTGCGCGAGGTCCTGGGTGAAGCCGACAGGCTCGCAGAGCTGGACATAACCCTGCCCGAGCCGGTCGTCGGCGCCCGCGAGTTGCAGAAGCTCTTCCCCGACTTCCCGACCGACCTGCTGACCGAGGACGAGCTCGAATCTGCGCTGCTCGAGAGACTGGGATCTACGTAGTGCTCGAGCTGCAGCGTAACGTCATCTTCGGGCAGTTCGTCGAGACGGGCTCTTTCGTTCATCGCATGGACGCCCGCGTCAAGATCGCCGCGACGTCCGTGCTCATCGTCGCCTCGTTCCTCATAGACAGCTTCCTTGGCTTCGCCGTCGTGCTGCCACTGCTCGTCGTCATTGGCGTAGTCTCCAAGATACCCCTCGGGTACATTCTGCGGGGCTCGCGAATCTTCATTGCGTTCCTAGTCTTTATCCTCGCCTTCCAGGTACTCTTCTACCCTGGAGACGTGCCTGAATCGAGCTACCTGTGGCGGTGGGGGATACTCTCGGTCTCGACCGAGGGCCTCTACACGGCGGGCATCATCGCGCTTCGCGTCATCCTCCTGTACTACGTCACGACCATGCTTATGCTCACGACCTCGCTCGTGGACCTGACGAACGGGTTGGAACTCATCTTCGGCCCGTTACAACGGCTCAGGGTACCTGTCAACGAGCTGGTGCTCGTCTTCGTGATCGCGATAAAGTTCGTGCCGATCTTTATCGAGGAGATGGAGCGTCTCGCCCGCGCCCAGACGGCCCGCGGCGTCCCCTTCGACGAGGGTGGTGCACTAACCCGGGCGCGCCGCCTCGGACGCCTGCTCGTCCCCATCTTCATCAGCGGCTTCGCCCGCGCCGACACCCTCACCATCGCCATGAACACCCGCAGTTACCGCGGCGGACGCTACCGCACAAAGCTCCGCCAGATGCGCGCGAAATCTTCCGACTGGCTGGTGCTAATGCTGGTCATCGTCTGGATTGTCACCGCGTGGATGGTCTAGAGCATATCAGCCCTTCGGCTAATCAGCACTTCAGCTTTCGCATGCGCAGGTCCTGGCTGACCTTCTGACAAGCGAAGCCCGAAGGGCCTAGCGTGCTGAATTGCTGAAATGCGGAGACCATATAGGGCGTGCTAGCACGCCCTATATGGTCTCCCTGCGGCGGCTTAACTGCCCGTAGGGGTGTCCTGTATGGAGACGCTCCATCGAGCTTATGGCGGCTATCCTCTCAAGCGCCATGGTGTCTGCGGCGACGTTGGTTGGGACGCCGTCGCGTTTGGAGATGGCGATGATGCGGCGGATCCGGTCCTCTATCCGCATGACGCGCGCGGTCGCGCGGCGTTCGTTGTAGCCCTCCAGCTCGTCGGCAACATTGATAAGGCCGCCGGCGTTTATGACGTAGTCAGGGGCGTAGAGTATGCCGCGTTCGGAGAGGTCCTCGCCGTGGCCCGACTCGGCGAGGACGTTGTTGGCGCTCCCTGCGACGATGCGGCAGCGCAACTTTGGTATGGTCTCATCGTCGAGAACGGCGCCGAGGGCGCAAGGGGCGAAGATGTCACAAGGTATGGCCAGGATCTCGTCGGGCTCGACCGCTTTGGCGCCGAACTCCTTTACCACGCGTTCCACGGCCGACTCGTGCACGTCCGTCACGATCAGGTTGGCGCCCTCCTCGTGCAGAAGACGGCACAGATAGTAGCCCACGTGCCCCAGGCCCTGCACGGCGACGACCCGGCCTTCCAGTGAGGTCGTGCCGAAGACCTCCTCGACGCAGGCCCGCATCCCCTGCAGAACCCCGAGGGCGGTGAGTGGCGATGGGTCGCCCGAGCCGCCGCGGGTGACGTCGACCCCGACTACATGTGAGGTCTCGACCCTGATAAAGTTAGCGTCCTCCGTCGAAGTCCCAACGTCCTCGGCCACGATGTAGCGACCGCCAAGGGTCTCGATGTAGCGCCCGAACGAGCGGAAGAGCGCCTCGGACTTGTCCGTGTGCGGATCCCCCATAATGACGGACTTCCCGCCCCCGAGGTTGAGCCCGCTCGCGGCGGCCTTGTAAGTCATCCCTCTCGCCAGCCGCAGTACGTCCACTATGGCTTCGTCCTCGCCAGCGTAGGGGTACATCCTGCATCCGCCTAGGGCAGGACCGAGCGTGGTGTCGTGGATGGCGACGATAGCCCGTAGCCCCGTCGCCTTGTCGTGGCAGAACACGAGCTGTTCGTAGCGGTATTCCGCCAGCTTCTCGAATACTCGCAAGCCCTGTCTCCTTTCCCGAGCCAGAGGTTCCTCAGGACATTATTCTACTATCCCTCAGGTTCTCGAGACCGGGACCTCGAAAGTCTCGTGGCGGTATCGACGGGCCTACGAAGGCTCCGTAGCAGCGCGTCTCGAACCCCGGTTCCGCCTCCTCCACCACAGAAGTCCACCTATGAGCACGGGGGCTAGCCACCAGCCGAAGACGACCGCCGAGATGATAGCCGTCGCCATGACCTGGAGGACATTCAGCGAAGCATCCCATGCCCGCTCCACGACTTCTCCAGGGTCCCAGGTAGGCTTGGGTGGCGGCGGGCTGGTGACGGGTTGGATGTTCAGGGTGATCTGGGAGTAGGCGCTGCGCTGATCCAGGTACTTTATCCTGCCCTGCACGAGCTCGATCTCCCCCCGAACGGTGGTCAACTCGCGCTGGATCGAGAGCGCCTCCTCGACGTTCTCAGCCCTGTCGTAGAGCCTCAGCAGGCTCTCTTCGGTGGCCCTGAGGTTGCGCTCGCGGGACTTGAGATCTACGTATTCCTCGGTCACATCCTGGCCGCTGATGGAGTCGGTCGTGACTTTCTCGCCCAGGCTCCTCAACTCATCGAGCACCCTCTCGAACTCCTCGGAGGGGACCGAGAGTACGAGGTCTGCCGTAACGGAGTCATCGCTCCTGTAGACCTGCGAGCTGAGAACGGTGCCACCGGCGGACGCGGCGACCTGCTGCGCCCGCGCGGCGCTCTG
>DATDKO010000058.1:0-10994 GCA_036519935.1 Rubrobacter sp.
CGTCCTTGCCAGATCGGAGATCGTCAGGGCCCACAACAGCGCGATCCCACGCCTACCACCCCGTTCGTACGCTTCCCTGTACAGATCACCGAATACCTGCTCCATCTGCGGCCCGTACTCGCGCCTGAACTCCCCCGGATATACCTTGAGCAAAACCCTGTAGACGCGCTCGGACCGCGACATCACACACCCTCGGGCAAGGAAGGCCCGCGACCGGGAAGGAGCTTCCTGGCACGCGCCGTCTCCACAAGACCGGATAACCTCTCCGCCTCAGCCCCTGCGGCCCTCCTGCCGAAGTCCGTGATCCTGTAGTATCGGCGCCGCTGGTCGTCCATCGCAGGGTCGGGACGCTCGTCAGACTCCTCGATCAAGCCGTCCGCGAGCATGCGTTTGATCGAACCGTACAGAGTGCCAGGACCGAGCCTGGTCTGCCCTCCTGTTCGCCCTTCGACCTCGCGCATGATCCCGTACCCGTGCCGCTCCTTATCGGCAAGCGCAAGCAAAATGTGCAACACAGCCGGGGTTAGCGGTAACAGATCCCGCACCTCCCTCACCCGTCCAACGTCGCCCTTCTCCACAAACACTCCGTTTACGATACATCCGTTTACGATACAATATACGGTAGTATCCGGCGTGTCAAGTGAGGAGTGAGACTCATGGGGAAGGTATAAGTTCCTTACCTACATAGGGGACGAGGGCCTCGGGCAGCATGACGGAGCCGTCATGTTGCTGGTAGATCTCGAGGAGGGAGATCAGGGCCCGGCTTATTGCGAGGGCCGTGCCGTTGAGGGTGTGCAGAAGTTGGGGCCTTCCGCCTTCCTTGCGGTAACGGATGGCGAGTCTGCGGGCCTGGTAGTCGGTGGTGTTCGACGTGCTTGTCACCTCGCCGAAATCGCTGCGGCCAGGCATCCAGGCCTCGAGGTCGTACTTGCGGTAGGCGGCGCCGCCGAGGTCGCCCGTACAGATGTCGACCACGCGGTAGGGCAAACCGAGGCCCTGGAAGATGCGCTCCTCTATCCCGACCATCTCGTCGTGCATTTCCTCCGACTGCTCCGGCGTGGTGAACGCGAACATCTCGACCTTGGTGAACTGGTGGACCCTGTAGAGGCCGCGGCTCGCGCGGCCGTGGGAGCCCGCCTCCGTACGGAAGCAGTGGGAGAGGCCGGCGTAGCGCAGGGGGAGGTCTCTCTCCTCGATTATCTCGTCTGCGTGCTGGCCTGCGAGCGGGATCTCCGCGGTCGCGACCATGGAAAGGTCCGTGCCTTCGACGGAGTAGATCTGGGTCTCAGGCCCGCGCGGTATGAACCCTGTTCCGATCAGCATCCGATCCCTCGCCAGGTCAGGCGTTATGGTCGGCTGGTACCCGCGCTCCAAAAGGATGTCCATCGCGTAGCGGATCAGGCCCAGCTCCAACAGCACAGCGTCGCCGCGCAGAAAGTAGAACTTGCTCCCCGTGGTCTTAGCCCCAGCGTCGAAGTCGATGATCCCGAGGCGCTCGCCCAACTCTACGTGGTCCTTCGGCTCGAAGGGGTAGTCGGGGATCTCGCCCCAACGCCGGATCTCGACGTTCTCCGTGTCGTCCTTGCCGATAGGCGAGTCGGGATGTGTCATGTTCGGGATCTTCGACTGCTCGTCCCGCAACCGCTCCTCGACCTCTTGCAGCTCCCTTTCTTTGGACGGCAGCCGCTCCTTCATGGCACGCGACTCCTCGATGAGCCTCGTCCGGGTCTCCTCGTCACGCTCCCTACCGATGCTCCTTGCCATCTGGTTCTGGCGCTGTTTGAGCTCGTTCGACTCCTGTATGAGATCCGAGCGCCGGTCGGCCAGCTCTACAACCAGGCCCACGTCGGCCTCTACGCCACGGTTTCTCGAGTTCTCCTCGACGGCTTTCGCGTTCTCGCGGATGTATTTGAGATCTAGCACGCCGTCTCCCTCCGGTAGTCGGCTTGTCAGCATGTCAGCACGCATCGGCCTTCGGCCTCCGCTTGTCAGCACTTCAGCTTGTCAGCTTTCGTTATGCTACGTGTGTGCGGCTGCGGATCGATGGCCCCATCAATTCGCCTCTAAAGTGATGCTTTCTTCCGCTATCCACAGCGTGGCTGACTGGCTGACAAGCCGTCCGGCTTCGCCGGGCGGCGTGCTGACTTGCTGACTAGCTTTATTCTAGCTTGCCAGATCTCTCAGCGCCCGGTTCTCCGTTTGAATACGGACGTAGAGCAAGGCGGCGTTCAGTAGCGAGAAGGCGATCGCGGTTATCCAGGCGCCGAAGATGAGCGGGAAGGTCAGGACCTCCACGGCGACGACAACGTAGTTGGGATGAGGGAAGTAGCGGTAGGGTCCCCTCCTGACGAGCTTCCCACCCGGCACTACGAGTACCCTTGTGTTCCAGTTCTCTCCCAGAGACAGGATCGCCCAGTACCGCAACGGCTGGACTAGCAAGAACGCCGCCAGCGGCACGGGCCACCACACAGGAGGCTCGGGCCCGCGCAGAAGACCCTCGACGAGCGTCGAGACCAGCCACAGAGTATGTATGGCGACTATCAGGGGATAGTGGGCGCTCCCACGCTCGACTGCGCCACGGGCCCGAAGCCGGATCTCATTCCGGCGCGAGTAAGTGAGCTCCAGCAAACGCTGGACCCCGACGATAGCCACGCCTACAACCAGATACACGACGTTCAACGACACCCCGCCCCCCCACAAAAAGCTGACCACCTGAAATGCTGGCAAGCGCCCGGCAGGGCGCGTGCTGACCGCCCAGATGCTGACGGCCGAGAGCCGTCAGCATCTGAAAAACACATGCTCCGCGGAGAATCCGGGGCCCAAGGCCGAGAGCACACCAAGGTCGCCCTTCGAAAGCTCGCCGCCATCGAGGAAGCGTTCCAGGATAAAGAGTACGGTGACGCTCGACATATTGCCGCAGTCGCGCAGCACATCCCGGCTCGTGGTAAGACCGCCCGCTTGCATTCCGAGCGCCTCTTCGAAGGCGTCGAGGACTCTAGAGCCGCCTGGATGGAGCACGAAATGTTCGAGCTCCTCGAAGTCGAGGTCTAGAGAATTACAGGCCTCCTCCAGGTTGTCGCGGAACTTCTCGCGCACGATGTTCGGGATACTCTTGGAGAGCTGCACTTTCAGGCCTGTCTCGACTAGATCCCAGCCCATGACATCCTCGGTATCGGGCCACGTGGTGCTGTAGCCTCCGAGTACCTCGGGGCCCGTGGTGCCTCCGAGCAGCACGGCGGCGGCGCCGTCGGCGAAGAGGCTCGTGGAGATAAGGTTGCTCTTCGAACGGTCGCCCCGCTGGAAGGTTAGGCCACAGAGCTCCACGGCGACAAGGAGGACCAGTTGGTCGGGATAGAGGCGGGCGTGTTCGGCGGCGCGCGCGATACCGGCCGCCCCCGCCGAGCAGCCGAGGCCCCAGATCGGTACGCGCCGCGTGTGCTCTGAGAGGTCGAGGCGGAAGATCAGCTTCGAGTCGATGGAAGGTGTCGAAATTCCTGTCGTCGAGACGAAGAAGACCGCACCGACCTCATTGGGTCTGGCCCCGACCCTGTCCAGCGCCCGCCTCGCGGCCTTCTCGGAGAGGTCGAGGGCGTGCTCGACGTAGAGGGCATTCTTCTCGGGGAAGGTGTGGTCTTGCTCGAACCACTCTGCAGGCACGCAGAAGTAGCGGTTCTCTATGTGGACGTTGTCGAATATCGGGAGCAGCCGCTCGATGTCCCCGTGCCCGCGCGAGAACATGCCCTTGGCGAACGTCTTCGCCTCCTCCTGCCCGACCCGGTGGGGCGGCAGGGCGCTGGCGACGGAGAGGATCCTGGGTGCGTTCAACGTTCTTCCAACTGGGACTGCGTGGCGAAGTCGGGCTCGGGCTTCTCGCAGGTGTCGCGGAAGACGTACTGTGAGATACGCTTGCGCTGACGGCTCGACCAGTCGATCGTCGGCCTTCGCTGCCCGTCCGGGACGTACCCGAGCCGGTAGACGGCCATCAGCTCCAGGTCGTCGGGAACCTTCAGCAGCCGCTTCAACCGCTCCCAGTTCTCGGGTATCTCCATCGGCGTCGAGACGAACTGGATGCCCATGCCAAGCTCCGTGGTGGTTAGCCAGATGTTCTCGACAGCGGCCCCCATCCCGAAGATGGAGTAGAAACCCGAGAGCTCGCCGGGACGATACTCCGACTTATCGAGTAGGACCGCCAGGAGTAGCGGCGAGCCCGCGACGAGCTTCCTGTTGTCCTCGCCCAGGGTCCTGGGGACGCCGAAGCGGTTCATCACGGCCTGGCCTGTGTTGGAGAAGATCTGGCGAGAGAAAGGCTTGAGGGCGCCTGGCATCTGGTAGAAGTGGATGCCATCGCGTTTCTCCTCTATCTCGGCCTCAGTGAAACGGAAGTAGGGACTGTAGCGCTTCCAGAACGTCCCCTCCTCAAGAAGGCGCGTCATGCTCTCGCCGCTTATCCTCGCAACCTCATCTATAGTCTCGCGGTCATCGACGAGCACGAAGCGCCAGGGCTGGCTGTTGAAGTGGGAAGGTGCCATCGCGGCGACCTCGACGAGCATGCGCTGGTGCTCGGGCTTCACAGGGTCTGGCAGAAAGGGGCCGTTCGTGGTCTTGCGCCTTTTGAGGACCTCCAGGAAATCCAATCTCAGCCTCCTAAGGCATCCATACGAATCCTGTAACGTAGAAGATCATGGCCCCGCTGGCTAGCGCGGCGTGCCCCGGCGTTCCGGCCCGTACCCGCGGCAGGAAGGCGAAGAGAATGAGGACAGGCAATAGAACCCAGCGGTAGGGCGCTCCCTGCAGGAATCCGAGGCCAACCGCGATGGCGGCGGAGGCGAAGACCGCGAAAAATAGGGCGTGATGGAGCCAGCGAAAGGGTTTCGTATCCACTATACGAAACTGCACCAGTACGCCGAGCACAAAGTTCACCACGAAGAGGACCATCGCGATGTAGAAGATCAATGCTCGCTCCACCGACTCATCCTGGAGGGTTATAGCACAGGGCGGGTCGGGCCGGAGTCGACGGAGGTCTGTGATGCTAAGATTTGTAGTTCGATGGATCTTGGATTCTGCTAGGGGGCGAGATGGCGGATAGGCGCCCGGAGGCTTACATAACGGGGATCGGTGCGGTCACCCCCATAGGCGTAGGGCGCAAGAACCTCTGGAGCTCGCTCCTGGCCAACGAGAGCGGGGCCGGCCCCATAACGCTCTTCGATCCCGAGGACTTCGAGGTACGCATCGCCGCCGAATGCACGGACTTCGACCCCGAGAGCTTTATGGACCGCAAAGTGGCGGCCAGGACCGACCGGTTCGGGCAGATGGGCCTCGCCTCGGCCAAGCTGGCCCTCGAAGACGCGGGCGCCTGGGACGTGCTCAACAACAACCCGGAGCGGGTCGGCCTCATCCTCGGCAGCGGCATCGGGGGCGTGACCAGCATGGAGACGACCCAGGCGACTATAGATAGCAAGGGTCCCTCCCGCGTCAACCCCTTCGCCGTAACCAAGATCATGCCCAACTCCGCCGCGGCCCACGTAGCCATACAGCTGGGCGTCCAGGGACCCTCGATCACCGGCGCGCTCGCCTGCACCTGCGGCACGGACATGATGGGCCTGGGCTACGACCTGATCCGGCGCAGTGACGCCGACGTCGTGCTCTGCGGCGCCTCGGAGGCCGCCCTGGCACCCGTTATCGTGGCAGGATTCATAGCGATGCGGGCGATGAGCCGCCGTAACGACGACCCCGAGGGGGCCTGCAGACCCTACGACGTCGACCACTCGGGGTTCCTGATCGGCGAGGCGTCGGCCGTGGCAGTCCTGGAGAGCGCTGAGTCCGTAGAGCGCCGCGGGTCCGAGCCGTACGCGAAGATCACCGGCGTCGGCCGAACCACCGACGCGTACAACCTCACCGACCCAGATCCGAAGGGCTTCGGCATCATGCGGGCCATGCAGCTCGCCGTCGCCGACGCCGGACTGAGAGGGGATCGGATCGGCTACATAAACCCGCACGGCACGGGTACTGTGGCCGGTGACGGCCCCGAGTCGCAGGCGATGGCGAAGATAAACCCCAACGTCAGGGTCTCGGCCACGAAATCCACCCTGGGCCACTCTCTGGGCGCGAGTGGCGCCGTCGAAACCGCGATCTGCGCCCTGGCCATCAAGGAGAGGAAGATCCCCCCGATGAGGAACCTCACGAAAGTAGCGGAAGGCTGCGCCGACCTCGACTACGTCGTGGACGAGCCGCGCGAGGCGCCCGACCTCGAAGCCGCCCTCTGCGCCAACCTCGGCGTCGGCGGCCACAACGCAGCAGTCGTCCTGGAGCGAGCCTAATGAGCAGCCAGGAGAACGTATACGAGGTTCCAGAGGGCCTACCCGAGCCGGAAGACGACGGCGCCTGCGACCACCTGCCAGGCATGCGGATGCCTTCCGTGTCGCTGAGGTCCACGGCGGGAGACCTCGTGGACCTCTCGAACCTGACGGGGACGACCGTCGTTTACTGCTACCCGCTTACAGGGAAGCCTGACCAGAACCTGCCACCAGGATGGGACGACATCCCTGGCGCCCGTGGCTGCACCCCCCAGTCGTGCGCCTTCCGCGACCACCACGCGGAGCTGAAGGAACTAGGTGCACGGGTCTTCGGCCTGAGTACCCAGGATACCGCTTACCAGCGCGAGGCCGCCGAACGGCTTCACCTTCCGTTCCCGTTGTTGAGCGATGAGAACCTGGAGTTCGCGAGAGCCCTGGAGCTGCCGACGTTCGAGGCCGAAGGCATGACCCTCATAAAACGCCTGACGCTCGTTGTCGAGGGAGGGGAGATCCTGAAGGTCTTCTATCCTGTGTTCCCACCGGGCAGGAACGCCGAAGATGTCCTGGGTTGGCTCTCCGAACGTAGCGTGAGCTAGAGAGGAAGTGTAGATGAATCCCTTCGCGACCGATGCTCTGAAGATGAGGCTGGCGGAGCTCGAACAGATCCTCGCCCCCCACGGTAGCGCGCTCGTCGCCTTCTCCGGCGGGGTGGACTCCTCGCTCGCCCTCGCCGCCGCAGCGCGGGCTTTGCCGAAAGACAGGGTCCTCGCTGTTACATCGAACAACGAGACTTATCTCCCTTCGGAGTTGGATCTGGCGCGGGAGTTCGCGGAATCTCTCGGGGTGGAGCACCTCGTCGTAAATACCCGCGAGCTCGACAACCCGGACTACGCGAGCAACCCCACAAACCGCTGCTACTTCTGCAAGAGCACGCTCTACTCTGACCTGGCGAAGCTCGCAGAGCAGAAAGGTTACGCCTGCGTCGTTGACGGGGCGAACAAGGACGACGAGGGTGACTACCGTCCTGGCAGGAGAGCCGCCAGAGAGATGGGGGTCGTCTCCGTACTCTCGGAAGCAGGAATGTCCAAAGCCGAGGTCAGGGAACTAGCCAAGTACCTTGGTCTGCCGACGTGGGACAAGCCGGCTCTCGCGTGCCTGTCCAGCCGCTTCCCGTATGGGCAGGAGATCACACCCGAGAAGCTCTCCCAGGTCGCGCGGGCCGAGGAGTTTTTGCGCAGGGAGGGCTTTGTGCAGGTCCGTGTCAGGCACCACGGGGAGATAGCCCGCCTCGAAGTCGGCCCCGAGGAGCTTGAAAGGGCCTTCGCCATGAGGGAGGAGATCTCCGCCGAACTCCGTGACGCAGGCTTTCTCTACGTCACCCTCGACCTCGCAGGCTACAGGTCAGGAAGCCTGAACGCCGCCCTGAAGAAGGGCAAGAGCAAGGAGGCCCTTCCCCTCATCTGGTCGTAAAGTATGGACGGCGTAGAGGGCCCGCTGCTCACCCTCACCCTCGTCTTGATGGTCGTGGGCCTGCTCGGAAGCGTCCTGCCTGGTCTTCCTGGCGTAACGCTCATATTCCTGTCAGCCCTCGTCTACGCCATCATCACGGACTTTCGCACCCTCGGAGTCGCGATCCTCGTAGTCCTCTTCATATTCGCCGCGATCGCCTTCGTTGCCGACTTCGTCGCCACCTCATACGGCGCCCGCCGCTTCGGGGCTAGCAACTGGGGGACCGTGGGTGGGGCCGTCGGCGGCATTGCCGGCGCCCTGATCGGGCTCCTCTTCCTCGGCATCGGCTCCCTGTTCGGCCTCATCCTCGGTACCATCGCAGGCGTCTTTATCGGCGAGTATCTCAGGCGCGAACGGCAAGGCGACCAGCAAGAAACAGAGTCCACACAGGCCGACTGGCGCCGCGCCTCGCGCGCAGCAGGCGGCGTGCTCGTCGGCTACCTGGCCTCAGCCATCATACAGGGGCTACTCGGTCTCGCGAGCGTTGTAGTCTTCGTGCTAGCGGTTTTGTATTAGCAATTCAGCATATCAGCCAGCGCGCGAATGCTGACTAGCTATCTTCCTCGCGACGGTGTTCGCGGAGGAAACCTTCGAGTTCCCTGGCGAGGTCGTCGCCGGAGGGCAGGTTGCGCGGGCCCTGATCTGCCTGGGTGTCGAAGCGTTCTTCGAGCATCCTGACGTAGGAGGAGAGATCGGAGTCCTGGGAGACGGCCACCGAGACTTGCTCCTGATAGGTGTCGGCAGTGCTTTCGAGGTCGGCGGTATCTACTTCCATACCGAGCAGGCCCGAGAGCTTGTCCAATAGGGCGAGGGCAGCGGGGGCAGAAGGGACGGCGGGCAGGTAGTGCGGGACGGAGGCCCAGAAGCTCACCGAGGGCAGACCGCCGTCGGCGCACGCGCGGTGCAGTACGCCGGTGATGCCAGTCGGCCCCTCGTAGCGCGAGGCGGAGAGACCAAGAGATTCGACCAGGGCGGCGTCCTGGGAGTTGGCGGAGACCGAGACGGGACGCGAATGCGGCACGTCGGCGAGCAGGGCTCCCATCGTCACCACGAGCTCCACGTTCAACGCTTTAGCCAGCTCGACGACCGCCGTGGAGAAAGTGCGCCACCGGAAGTTCGGCTCCGGTCCCGTGAGCAGGACGGCTCCACGGCCACCGGCGGCTTGCAGCCTCGACTCCGTCGCCGAGAGCATGTTCTCGGGCCACTCGATCTCGCGCGTCACGCCGTTGACCAGCTTGACCTGGGGGCGCGTAGTCTGGAAATCGAAGAACTCTTCGCCGTCAAAACCGCCGAAACGCTGCGCGTCCCACGAGCTGGCCAGGGCCCCGACGGCGACACTCGCCGCGTCCGCAGCGTCGTTCCAGCCCGTGAAGCCGGCGATGAGAACAGGCCGCTCCAGCTCGGGCCTCCAGTCGATGTCGATGTGTCGTATGTCCATAGAGCAAGCTTACCACGCGGCAGGGGCCGATCCGAAAGTGCGCCCTCTATACGAAGGAGCAGTCCAGGCTCAAAGCATGCTGCAGGCGCCGCAGGTACTCGTGCTCGGGGATCTCACGCGCCCCGAGCCGGGCGAGGTGGGGGTTCTGGATCTGGCAGTCGAGAAGCTCGTATCCGCGTTCCTGCAGCCGGTTCACCAGGTAGACCAAGCAGACTTTGGAGGCGTCCCTCGTGCGGGTGAACATCGACTCGCCCATGAACGCACCGCCAAGACTGACCCCGTAGAGTCCGCCTGCAAGCTCGCCGCCGGCGTACGCCTCGACGCTGTGGGCTTTGCCTGCGTGGTGCAGCCTGATGTAAGCGTCGATGATCTCCGAGTTGATCCAGGTCTCCTCCCTGTCGGCGCACGACCTTATGACAGCATCGAAGTCCTCGTCTACACGCACTTCGAAGGTCTGTTTGCGGATCACACGCCCAAGCGACCTGGGAACGTGCAAATCTTCGAACTCGAGCACGCTTCGCGGGTCCGAGCGGTAGAACTCGACGCGCCCGTAGGCATCCGCCATAGGGAAGGCGCCTGCCCTGTAGCACGCTTCGAGGATCTCCGTCGTCAGCTTCATGGGCTTGGTAAGGATGCCACGGTCCTACGGGGAGGACCCCAACCAGTCGGACCCTGTGTAGTCTACGTCGTCCATCCGGGCGCCTGGATCAAGGGCTCGATCTCACCGACCTTCTCACCGTGCAGGCCGCGCACGTCGGAGACCGCCTCGGCCACCTCGACGCCCATGCCGCCAAGCGCGGCGAGCGCCGCAGGACGCACGGCCCTGACGGCTCCGTCTGAGACCTTGAGCGCCATCCCCCAGCCTTCCTGGCTCCCGACAGCGAGCACTGCCTCGGCACCGCCCTTGACGAGGAGGTCCGTCGACTCCATAAGGTCCGTGTCGAACCTTCCCGTGCCTGCGACCATAAAGGGATGCTCCCGCATCGCGTCCCTGATGCGCAGGGCCGAACGGGCGAGTTCGTCGGGGATGGCGTTGCCCGTGGCGAAGCGGGCGAGGCCCTTCGCGAAGCTCCGCAGCGGCAGGGCGAAGGCGGGGACGCCACAGTTGTCGCCGGCGACGAACACCTCGTCCTCCCGCAGGCCGCAGACCTCGGCGATGAGACCGAGTATGCGGCGCTGGAGCGGGTGGGCGGGGTCGCGGTATGTGGCGGTCTCGTAGCCCTCGTAGACGCAGACGGCGAGCATCCCCGCGTGCTTGCCAGAGCAGTTGCCGTGGATCGGACGCGGCTCCTCGCCGTTGCGGATCAGCTCGTCCGCCTCGGGTTCGTACAGCGGCAGATGGGCGCCGCTCTGCAGGTCGTCCTCGGTCAGGCCTGCCTTCTCTAGGATAGATTTGACGGCGGCGAGGTGAGGCTCCTCGGCGTTGTGCGAGGCGCAGGCTACGGCGAGTTCTCTGTCGGTCAGCCCCAAGGCGTCGGCGGCCCCCGAGAGGACGAGCGGCAGCGCCTGGAACGGCTTGGCCGAGGAGCGGGCGTAGATGTAGACCTCCGGGTCGCCGACGGCCCCGAGCACGTTGCCATCAGGGTCGCAGACAGCGAGACGCCCACGGTGGACGCTCTCGACCAGCGCGCCGCGTGTGACGGCCGCTAGCGGGGCATCCTCGGGCAGACCCGCGTCGCCGTCCACAGGGCTACTCATCCGAGAGGCGGATGATCCGGAGGGACAGCAGGTCGTGGGCCACCCGCATCCGGCCC
>DATDKO010000059.1:0-9969 GCA_036519935.1 Rubrobacter sp.
CCCATGCGATGCTGGGCACCAGGAGCATCGCTAAGGTTACGGCCAACGCGCAAAGAGCAAAGGCCGCAAGTACGTTCACCGCCAGTCTATTCATGGCTTCCACTTATCCTTTCTCAGCTACCTTTCCACTGCACGCTCTCCACTACCTTCTCGGCCTGGGGCCAGTACTCGTCGAACTTAGCAGCAGGGCTGCCAAAGTCGATGATCACCGTTTCGCCCTTCGCATCCTCCAGGACGGTGAGTCGGTCCTTGTTTCCCTCCTCTACGGCCCAGTGTTGAGGACAGAGAGTTGCACGCAGTCAAAACCGCATAGCCCCTCGGGGTAGTCCTTTGGCAGCTCCCCAACGACCACGTCGATCTGCTGGCCTTTGATTCCTCCTACCGTGACAGGCTCTGGTTTATCGGTTTGCAGGTAGGGGTGTTGCTCGAACCAGCCGACCAGGTCCGCGGGCGGGGGTGTTGTCTCGCCGGTCATATCTATCAATTCGCTGGGCTTGTAGACCTCATCGACGTTAACGAACTTGAACAGCGTCTGCTCTCCCGGGGGGAGGAGGCACACGTTATCGGGCCCCTCCGGACATTCGAGTGCCCAGCCCTTGCCGACGGTGAACGATAGGGCAGGCTTGAACACCTCGGTGCGGTATTCCTCCGGGCGCAGGTCGTGGGCGGCCCCGGGCAGCGGGCGCGCCTTGGATTGTTGCTGCTCGCCTCCACCACCTCCACCACAGGCGCTCACGGCCAGAGTAATAAGGGCCACCGTAGCCAACCAGATGATACGTCTCATCGTATCTCACCTCCTTTCTCATGTAACAGGTACAACATATCCCTCTATCGGGATGGGCGCATCACGCAAATGAGTGATATTGGAAACTTTCTTGGCGAACTTCCGAGAACTCCGTCAATGCGAAGTTCAGCATAGCCCCGGCCCAGAGGCCACAGGATCGCCGGCGGGTAGTCATATCCTAATGGGGATTATGTTTCTTATGTACACATCGATAGGCTTGTGGTTCTGTTCATAACAAACGCTATCGCACAGGTCCGGGCGCGCCATCGCCGCCGGGCTACCCACCTTTCCGTTTCGGGCACCCTTCGGTTCACCCCGAGGTAGTGGCTATGGTCTGTTGGAGCACGGCGCACGGCGTCTCTTCTCCCTCGGTGGAGACGGCGAACACCTCGGCCCTGCAGACGAACAACCTGCGACCGGCGGAAAGTACCTCCCCCCGAGCCACCAGCTTCTCCCCCAGCGCGGGGGGAATGGTTAAGATAAGGTGAGAAGCTGGTAACCACAAAACAAACCGAGGGCGGCAGGGCAAACCCTGCCGCTTGAAAGAGGAAGAATGGCTCAACAGTCGAGCGTAGAGTCGAATCATCTACTCATCATCACCGACGACCAGCCCCACTACATGCAGAATGCGAATATCACGCCGCACATAGCAGCGAGAATTGCGAACCACGGCCTGAAGTGGGTCCAGGGTTCGTGGGCAAACATACCCGTCTGCGGACCTGCGCGAGCTACGATACTGACCGGCAAGCTAGCTCACAACCACGGAGTGTGGACCAACGCGAGTTACGAGGGGGGTGGCATCCACACCGCCTTCAAAGACCTAGAGGGCGACACGATAGCGACGCGCTTGCAGGCTATGGGGGTCAACACCGGAATCTTCGGGAAGTACCAGAACGGATATCCGGGCTACGTGAAGAACTCCGACGGCTCTTTCAACGTCACCCGCGCCGTGCCCCCTCCGGGTTGGGACAGGTTTGTCATCATCCTCGCGGAAGACGCAGATTCTACGCCCCGAGAGTGGTTCGTCAACCGCCACGGTGAAGAGTGGCGTCCAACCTGGCCCAGAACCGACACGGCGCTCATAAGGAGCGAACTCATAGACTGGCTGACGGCCCCCGAGCAAGTCTCCGCTCCGTGGCTCGCGCTCATGGCGCCCCAGAGCCCGCACGACCCCTACACCGCCTCCCCCGAGCATGCAGACGATTTCGATGGGGTGCAGCTCCCCAACTGGAGCAGTTACAACGAAGCCGACATGTCGGACAAGCCCCAAGAACTCAGGGCTCAACCGAACATCACGGACCCCGGCGGCCTGGAGCATGGCGAGCTTAGGGACTGGTATGAGGGCAAGCTGGAAGAGATTCGTGACGTGGACGACGCCGTGAACGAAACCCTTACGGCTCTCGTGGATTCGGATCAGCTCGCAAACACCTACGTCTGGTTCACTTCGGATAATGGGTATATGTTTGGACAGCACAGGTTGGCGAAGAAGGAGCAACCCTACGAGGAGTCCGCCCGGGTGCCGTTCATCGTACGCGGTCCCGGCGTACCGCAAAACGCCTTCGTCGGACAGAGGAGCCTTGCGGGCCCCTGGACCGGCCACATCGACATCCCGCGCACCATCCTCTCTACCTACGGCGCGAACCTCTCCGGCACCGACGGACGCGATCTGCGCCACGTCTTCAAAGTCGGCGGAGCCAAGCCGAGTGGCTGGCGCAACAGGATGCTCCTGGAGATGAACACCAAGTTCGCAGGTGGACAGGTGGCTCCGGCTGGAAGTCGCATCTGGCAAGCAATGGTCCAGCAAAAGAATGCCCACTACAAGGCCATCAGGCGCCCCCCATGGGGACCGAGCTGGGAATTCTACAACCTCGACAATGACTTGGCGGAGGTCAGCTCTGTCACCTCGACCATGAACTCCACCCTCAAGCAGCAGTTCAAGGACGAGCTTCTTGCGGCTCTCTCACTCTCGGGCGACGCCTACCGCAGTTGGGAGGCAAGCTAGCTCTAGCGTAGGCTAGTCTAGCGAAGCTGGGCACAAAAATACTACCCAGAAGCGTGCATCTTTAGACCCCTTGTGGATAACGCGGAACAAGATGCCTGAATGCTGAGCCTGGCGCCAGGCTCAGGGCCAGATATTCACCACGAGCGGATACTTATGCGCCCACTCGCCTCATACGTTGCATCGTAATTGACAGAAAAATTGATAGATGAACTTCGGAGAACTCCGTACATGCGAAGTTCACAGACATCTCACCTTGGCCGCGTGGGCGAGGAGCCAGCGGACGCTGTTGTCGCAACCGTCTCTGCGTCGGTCAACGCCGATTGCGACAACGGGACTACCGTTTAGCATTGGGGTGGCGCTGAATGGCGAGGTGAATATGAGACTCGCTGATTAGCAGCAATGGCGATGCCCGGGGGAGGCACCAGCATGGGCGGCCTGCTACCACCTTCTCGTGGGCCTGTGCAATTTGGGGCAACGCCATCTCCGATGTTCCGAGCGCTGGTCGGGCCTGATGGCGAAGTGGAGTTCGCGGTGGCTCCCTTTCTGTAGCCAAACGCAGATACACTCCACCGGGCTCAACGCCGGCATACGACCTCCGAGACGATGGTCCTGATGCCGTTATGCTAAGGGGTACTGGGTTTTCATTGTCTCCACGGCGCTGATCCCTTCGATGCGCCTCGTGAGGTCGCAGAACAGGTTAGACCTCCCAGCGCCGGCTGATCTCCTCCCAGCTAGGTGGTGGGCCCGGCAGTTCAGACCCTGAAGGGGAATGGAGTGCGTTCAAGAGCAGCGTTAGGTACCGGTAACGAAGCTGGCGGGTGCGCTTCTCATCTCCGACACGCACGGCCGCCAACTGCTCGAGTAACAGGGAGAGGTCGTCGACTTCAACATCGGGGCGAATGGCGTCCGCGACCTTGGCGCGCCCGAAAAGGTGCGTGGTGAGTTCCTGTGCCCTCCGGCTGTCCCGGTACAACTCCTCCGTGGGGGTGAAGGTCCCTGCCAGGCGTATTGTCAGCGAGTGGGTGTCGGCTTCCACTATGCGACGCATAAAGTCCGTGAAGGCGCTCCAGGGGTCGCGGTCGTCGGCCAGGGCGGCTTCGGCGGCAGCGATGTAGGTCCGTAAGCCGTCGGCACAGAGCCGCCGGAGGAGATCCTCCTTGCTTCCGTAGCGCCGATAAAGCGCGCCGATGCCTACGCCAGCGCGTTCGGCCACCGCCGAGATGGGTGCCTCCGGGTCGGCTACGAACACCTCGCGGGCGGCCTCCAGGATCAGCCGATCGTTGCGGCGCGCCTCGGCCTGCCGACCGCTAAGGGGTGCGGTTGTCACCTCGGAGGCTGCCTTCCTATTCACAGGTCCAGCATATCATATCTTGAACGGAATAGTCTGTTCAGGTACAATACCGAAACGGAATAAAACGTTCCGATATTGTAGGAGCCACGTAGAGAGGAGTTGCGGCATGAGCGAGCCAGACCACACGGACGCTGAGTTCCGGCCGTTCCGGATTGATGTTCCCCAGGCGGATCTCGACGACCTGGCCAACAGGCTGGCCCACACCCGCTGGGCCAACGAGCTGCCGCCCGAGTCACGCACGAGCGGGAGCCAAAGGGGCCTTGTTCCGCCCGACTGGGAGTACGGCGTTCCGCTCGACTATGTGAAGAACCTGGTCGAATACTGGCGGACCGGCTACGACTGGCGGGCCTGGGAAGCGAAGCTGAATTCCTACCCGCAGTTTACAACCACTCTCGACGGGCAGAACGTCCACTTCCTGCACATCCGCTCTCCCGAGCCCGACGCCACGCCGCTGATCCTCACCCACGGCTGGCCCAACACGGTAGTGGAGTACCTCGGCCTCATCGGTCCGCTCACCGACCCGCACGCCCACGGCGGGGACGCGGCGGACGCGTTCGACGTGGTCGTCCCTTCCCTTCCGGGGTTCGCCTTCTCCGGGCCGACCACCGAGGCGGGCTGGGACGCGCAGCGCACCGCGAAGGCGTGGGCCGCGCTGATGCGTCGGCTCGGCTACGACCGCTACGGCGCGCACGGCAACGACGCCGGCGCAATCGTCGCCCCCCTGCAAGGGCGCCTCGACCCCGACCGCGTGATCGGCGTGCACGTCAACCAGATCTTCTCCTTCCCCTCCGGGGACCCGGCCGAGTTCGAGGGTCTGACGCAGGAGGAGTTGCAGTACCTGCAGTTCCTGCAAAACTTCGTCGAAAGAGCTGTTCACGATAAGGTACAGGAGGCCCAGCCGCAGACCATCGCCCACGCACTGGCCGACTCGCCCGCCGGTCAGCTCGCCTGGAGCGGCCAGCTCTTCGGCGACGCGCTCGGCCCCGACGAGATCCTGACCAACGCCTCGATCTATTGGCTGACCAACACGGCGGCGTCGGCGGCCCGCTTCTATTACGAGAACAAGCACGCCGCACCCCCGACCGGGCCGAGCACGGTGCCCATCGGCCTGGCGAGCTTCGCCTTCGACTTCCGGCCGATACGCAGGTTCGCCGAACGTGACCACGCCAACATCGTGCATTGGTCAGAGTTCGACCGCGGGAGTCACTGGGCCGCCCACGACGCCCCAGATCTGCTGCTCGACGACATCCGACGGTTCTTCCGTAGGTTCAGGTGATGGCGGACGTTCTCGCGCGGCGGGCCCTAAACCGCGCGCTGCTGGAGCGGCAGCTTCTGCTGCGCCGCCGGCGGTTGTCCACCTTCGAGGCGATCGAGCACCTCGTCGGCATGCAGGCCCAGGTGCCTGACGCGCCCTACGTCGGCCTGTAGACACGGCTGGAACGGTTCCGTACCGACGAGCTGTCCGGCTTTATCTAGAACCGGCGAGCGGTGCGCGCATCCATTCGAGACTGCATTGGAGGCGCCGGCCCAGGCCGATGAGTAGGTTGCTAGAATCCTGGCGCGGGTCGAGCGAATTGCCGTCGGGACGTGCGGACGACCACCGGCTACCCGTGAAGTGTTGCTAGTCAGGAGGAGGAGTTCGCGATGGAGAGGGCGTTCGGGATGGATATACCGCGCACTATGGAGGAAGCTTGCGATCCAAGGCGCATGGTGCTGCTCGTCTACGACATGCAGCTCGGCATCGCCAGCCAGCTGCCCCACGGCCCCGAGGTCACCGCCAGAGTCGGGAGGTTCTATCTGCGGCTCGTGAGGGAGGCTTCCGCGTGTTCTTCAGCCGCCACACGTCGCTTCCCAAAGAGTTGATGGGCGCCTCGCAGCTCAGGCAAGCCATGGCCTGGCAGCGCGTCAATAAGGTAGAGGAGGTGGTGTCTCCTTTCCCCCCTGAGGCCCCTCAAACCCAGATCGTGCCAGAGCTCTCCCCATTGCCGAGCGAAACGGTCTCCGACAAGATCGCCATGAGCGCCTTCGAGGGAACCTTCCTCGACGTGGCCCTGCGTGACCTGGGCGTAAATTCGTTCGCGATCTGCGGGATCGCCACGGAGATCGGGATCGAGCCGACGGTACGCTACGGTGCCGACCTTGGCTACATACCCGTGGTTGTAGAGGACACGTGCGGGGCCGGGAACGAGAGGGCGGGGAAGCGCTCGCTCGAGAGCTTGAGGTTCGCGGGGGACGCCATGTTCACCGACGCGGCGACCATCGGCTCTCTCTTCCGTAAAGCCGTAGCCTCCGCTTAGGAGACCGCTGAGCTTGCGCGGGCGGGCGGGAGCGGGTCCTACCGCCTTCTAGTGGGCCCACGCAAGTTAGGACAACGTCTAGCCTAGCGTTCCGTGCAGTGATCGGACTCGAAGGTGAGATGCAGATGGGAACCGCGCCCTTGCCCCGTGAGGTTCGCCAGAAGGCGAGGGCTGAGTCTATTTCTTGACGATTCTACGGGCATCCCTGGCACGTCGTATCAGAAACACACCTTATTGACTCGACAGTCGTACGGAGTAATGAGTGCTTCGGAATGCCGTTCTTGGCGGTCGCCGAGGATGTCCGTTCTTGACCGTGCCTATGCCGCGCAGACAATCGGCCGGTCTCCCTCAGCCTGCAGCGGGCGCAAGGAACGGTAGGAGCGCGTTCACCTCCGATCCCGAAGATTGCTTAGACGCTGCCTAAGATGCTCCCGGTGGCCGACCGGTCGAGCCTCGTACTACGAGTCGAGCAGGCAGAAGGTCCGTATCCTCCGTCTCTTCCTCGCGGAGCTGCGCGACCAGTAGGCAGCCTGCCAACTCGCCCTTCTTGGTGTGATCCTGGTGGACCGTCGTAAGGGGCGGCCTCGACGTCGCGGCCTCGGGCACGTCGTCGAAGCCGGCTACTGAGAGATCTTCGGGCACCGACAGACCACGCTCTTTGGCAGCCTCGATGACACCCAAAGCGAGCTGGTCGCTCAGTGCCAGTATGGCCGTCAAAGGGGGATCCTGTGACAGCAAGGCGTCAGCCGCCTCGCGGCCCAACGCCTTAGAGCTGCCGAAGCATTCGTAGACCGGCACATCTTTCCAAGGAAGACCGGCGGCTTCCAGGACGGCTTCGTAGCCCGCGAGTCTTGCGCGGGTCACCCGTAAGGTCGCAGACCGCTGACGACGCGAATCGGCGATTCCGGGGGCCCGGTCTGCCGCCGCGATGGAGAACGAAACCACGCCGAACCTCTCGTGTCCCAGGTCCACCAGGTGCCTCGCCATCCCCCTCGCGGCCGACTCGTTGTCGATCCCTACGAAGGGCACGTCCTCCAGGAGGGGTTGGTCCGCGATCACCGTCGGCAGCCGCCTCCTTAGGGCCGCCTCGACCAGCGGGTCGTCGTCGGCAATCGAGTAGACAACGAACCCGTCGACGGCCGCGTCCATCACCGCCGAGGCACGCTCGTTGGGCGAAGAGCCCACCGACCCGGCCACGAGCACGAGCCCCATCCCCGCCTCCTCGGTGGCTGTGGCGACGCCCTTGAGGAACAGCACTTGAGCCGCATCGTCGAAGGCGTATGAGAGCGGGTTCGAGTAGAGCACGCCTGCCAGATTAGTCTTTTGTCTCCTCAGGGAGCGCGCCACCGGATCGGGCCCCGCGTAGCCCAGGCGCTCGGCCGTCTCGAAGATCTGCTCCCGCAAGGACTCAGAGACCCGCTCAGGGCGGTTATAGGCGTTCGAGATCGTCATGGACGAGACCCCGAGCTCCTCAGCAACGCGCGTCATGGTTGCCCTCCGCCCGGAGGACCGCCCGCCGGAAGCCGCTTGCGACCGCTTGCGTTCCATCATCTTTATGATACATTAGTTTGACGTTAAAATGTAACGTTAAAAATGGAATTTTGGGACGTTTGGAGGAAAGATTGAGCGCCGCGAAAGCGAAGGACGGAGGCTCTCGCAGGTGGTGGGCGCTGATCTTGCTGTGTGTGGCGCAGTTCGTTGACGTACTCGACATCAACGCCGTCATCGTCGCGTTGCCCACGATAGGGCAAGAGCTCGGGTTTAGGCACGGGGACCTGCAGTGGGTGGTGACCTCCTACGTGCTCTTCTTTGGTGGCTTTCTTCTCTTTGCGGGGAGGCTCGCCGACCTTTTCGGGAGGCGCAAGATGTTCGTGGTAGGGCTCGCCTTGTTTGCTGCCTCCTCGCTGCTATGCGGGTACGCCTGGACGCCACTGGTGCTGGTCGTATTCCGTGCTGCTCAGGGCCTCGGGGCGGCGATCGTGGCGCCGGCGGCCCTCTCCATCATCTCGACAACGTTCCCTGAGGGCCGCGAGCGCAATTTTGCAATGGGATTGTGGACGGCGGTGGCGGCCGGCGGGGGCGCGGCCGGGTTGGTCCTCGGCGGTCTGATCACCGACGTGCTCGGGTGGGAGTGGATCTTCTTCATCAACGTACCCCTCGGCGCAGCGGGCGTCGCGCTCTCCTTCGTGCTGCTCGAAGCCGACCGCGGGGAGCGAACGTCTCGCCGGCTCGATCTGCCGGGCGCGGTGACGGTTACGGCGGGGCTCGTGCTCTTGGTCTACGGCCTCACCCGGGCGGAGGAGTCGGGCTTCGGCTCGCCCCTCACGCTGGCAACTATAGTCCTGGCCCTGGGCCTGCTTGCGGCCTTCCTCTTCGTTGAGCACAGCGTGGCCGATCCGCTGATGCCGCTCCGCGTCTTCCGGGTGCGAGACCTATCTGGCTCAGCACTGGTGGCCTTCGCGAACACGGCGACGACCAGCCCGGTGGGCATCATCGCGGCCATCTACCTGCAGGAGATCCTGGTCTACTCTCCGACCCTGGCGGGGCTTTTAGGGTTGCCCTTCAGCCTCTCGGTAGTGGCCGGCTCCTTCCTGGGCTCCCGGCTCACGGGGACTTTGGGGGCGAGACATACTATGGCGCTGGGGCTGGTGGGCATCTGTGGCGCGACGTTGCTTATCACCGGAATATCCGCCGAAGGCGGCCTTCCTTACGTGGTCGCGAACGCCGCTCTCTCGGGTTTGGCCCTGGGCTGCTCGGCGGTCGCATCCACGACCCGCGGCACCTCGGCGGTGAGGGAGGAAGAGCGCGGGCTCGCCTCTGGCCTCCTGAACTCCGCCGCGCAGGTCGGCACGGCCTTGGGGTTGGCGGTCTTCTTCGCGGTGGCCGTCGCCCGAACAGAGGCGGTGGCTCTGGGCGGAGAGCCTAGCGCGGAAGCGCTCGTCGTGGGATACAGGTGGGCGTTCTTTGTGGGCGCCGGCATAGCGGCGCTCGGGGCGGCGGCTGCACTCTGGCTCGTGGGCCGGGACGCCAGGCTCGAGGTCGACTCTTCCGGCGAGCTCAGCGGCGAAAAGGACTGAGGCACCGTGGGCGAATCGCCACCGCCTTCAGGTGGGCCCACGCAAGTTGGGACAACGCCGCGCTTGATCTTCCGCGTCCGCCTCGACTCCGGCGGCGCGACGACGGTGCAACTCATCGCATAGACGCGAGGCCCGCGAGGAGGCGGTAGACAGTGCAATGGAGGCTAGATCACTCGGCGGAGTAGATCGCGGTGCGGTCTGGTAGCCTCACGATTGGCAGCGGGACGAGCTGAGGAGGACAGTGTGCAGCCGCGTGACTCTACTGACGACCACCAGCGAAAAGCCATGCTCAGGGCTATCCACGAGCGTGAGGGCAGATGGGACGAGGTAGACCCCGACACCGAGGTCGCACGCATAGGCAACGAGATCGGCTTGAGCGAAGACCAATCCTACGAGTTGTTCGGGCATCTCGTGGATGAAGGCTTCGTCGATCCGGGTCGTGCTTATCGGGCTGGGGG